>CALZJI010000235.1 GCA_945787615.1 uncultured Chromatiaceae bacterium
AAATCTGGCAGGTCAATCCGGAGATTAAAAACCCCCATCTCATCTACCCCGGCGACGTGGTGTTCCTCACCTACGACGCCGACGGTCGCCCTATGCTAACTGTTCAACGAGGCCGGCCCACGGTGAAACTTTCACCCAAAACGCGCCCCTCGCGGATAGACAAAGCCATTTCAACGATACCCATCGATGCCATTCAGCAGTTTCTAACGCCCGCCCGCGTCGTTACTAAAGAAGAATACGATC
>CALZJI010000236.1 GCA_945787615.1 uncultured Chromatiaceae bacterium
TAGTTCGTCAATCAATAGAAAAAACGAATGCTAACCATTAAACAACTACACGCGACAATCAACACTACGCCCGTTCTTAACGGCATCGATCTTGAAGTTCGCGCCGGTGAAGTTCACGCCATCATGGGCCCTAACGCTTCCGGAAAGAGCACGCTCGCAAATATCTTGGCCGGCCGTGAGGAATATCACGTTAGCGCGGGCGAGGTCTACTATAACGAACACAACCTTTTGATGCTAGCGCCTGAAGAGCGGGCGCGGCAAGGCATTTTCTTAGCGTTCCAGTATCCCGTCGCTATCCCCGGCGTAAGCAACATTCAATTTCTAAAAGCGGCCCTCAATGCCTTACGCAGACACAGAGGCGAACCGGAACTGGATGCCATGGATTTTCTTAGTTTACTCGAGGAGAAAGCGGCGTTACTTCAGATACCCTACGAATTGCTCCAGCGCGGCGTCAATGAAGGCTTCTCCGGGGGCGAGAAGAAGCGTAACGAAGTATTACAGATGGCGATCCTCGAACCCAAACTGGCGATTCTCGACGAAACCGATTCTGGTCTCGATATCGATGCGGTAAAAGTTGTGGCCAACGGTGTTAATGTTCTCCGCGGTGCTGAACGCGCATTCATTATCATTACCCATCACCCGCGGCTGTTAGAGTTTGTAACGCCGGATTATGTCCACGTGCTCGCCGGCGGCCGTATTATCAAATCGGGCGGCCGCGAGCTGGCCGCACAATTGGAGGCCCAGGGGTACGGCTGGCTTCTACCCCAACTATCGGAGAATGAAGATAAATTTCGATCGAGCGTCAGTGAAACATGAAGGAGCGCATAGCCACCACGGGCAATTTTCGCGAAGCGTTTCAACATAACAGGCGATGTCTACCGGGCGACGATATCCTGTGGCTTCGCCAATTGCGCGCCGAAGCGCTAGATCAGTTCCTAAGGCTTGGCCTGCCTACACGAAAACAAGAGTCGTGGAAATACACCAACGTTACCTCGCTCGCGGAGCGGCGTCTCGAACCGATCTCTCGCCCCGCTAAAGCCGCTGCCACGATATTAGATCGGTCCGTTTTCAGCGGCGAGAAAACCCACCGCATTACCTTTATCGACGGACACTTTTCAGTAGGTTTATCCATCCTGGACGCATTACCCACCGGGGTGACCGTTACTCGCTTCTTTAATATGGTCGCAGATAAAGACGAGGGTGAGAAGATGAAATGCTACCTCAGCGGCGAAACAAGCGGAACCACAATCGCGTTTAAAGCACTTAATACGGCATTTATGACCGACGGCGCTTACATACATATTGACGCCGACGTAAAAGTACAACAACCTATTCATCTACTATTCGTATCAACGGGCATAAACGATACGATGGTGAATGTTCGAAACCTGATATTCGCGGAACAGGGAAGCGAAGCGGCCATTATCGAGACGTATAGCAGCCTGGATTCGGGTTATTATTTAACCAACGTCGTCACAAATATCATCGCCAATGAGAACGCTGTGGTAGAGCACTACAAGATCGCCAGAGAAGGCAGGCAGGCAGTCCATATCGCGGACACCGACATTCAGCAGGGCCGCAATAGCCGTTACACCTCGCACAATGTGGCGCTTGAGGGCCGTTTAGTCCGAAACAATGTCCACGCGGTGCTGGCTGCCGAGAACAGCCAGTGCACACTAAACGGTTTATATATTACCCAAGGCAACCAACATGTCGATAACACGCTTAACGTGGAGCACCGAGCGTCCCATACCAATAGCCGGCAATGGTATAAAGGGGTTCTCGATGATACCTCTCGCGGTGCCTACAGCAGTCGTGTTGTCGTACAACCGGGCGCCCACAAAAGTGACG
The DNA here is from genome assembly GCA_945787615.1 of uncultured Chromatiaceae bacterium. Lineage (GTDB taxonomy): Bacteria > Pseudomonadota > Gammaproteobacteria > JAADHS01 > JAADHS01 > CALZJI01. The sequence continues at coordinate 1,852 of CALZJI010000236.1, forward strand.
CAGAACAAACCAATAACAATCTACTCCTTTCCAATACTGCCGAAGCCGACAGCCGCCCCCAACTGGAGATATACGATGACGACGTCAAGTGCAGCCATGGTTCAACTGTCGGCGAACTGGATAAAGACGCGCTTTTTTATTTCCGCGCCCGTGGCCTGGATGAAACCGTGGCCCGGAGCATGTTAGTAAACGCCTTCGCTGCTGATGTCTTGGTCTTAATGAAACTGACGTCGGTGCAAAATTATTTGAAAGAAATAATAACGGAGCGGTTAGTGAAGCACCAGCCCCAAGGAGAGCCATTATGAGCCGCCTTCCCTCTAGCGTCTCTACAACGAACAGCCTTGATGGCATTATGGCGAAAGTGCGCCATGATTTTCCAGCGCTCCAGCAAAGCGTCCATGGCAAACCACTGGTTTACTTAGACAACGCCGCGTCGACCCAAAAGCCACAATCAGTTATCGATACCATTAGCCATTACTATGCTTTCGACTACGCCAACGTTCACCGTGGCATCCACTATCTAAGCGAACGCGCGACCCGCGCCTACGAAGATGCGAGAGAAAAGGTGAGAAATTTCATCGGCGCCAGCACTAGCCGTGAAGTCATTTTTGTGCGTGGCACGACAGAGGCGATCAACCTCGTCGCTCAGTCCTATGGGCGTATGCACCTAACCGAGGGCGACGAAATCGTTATCACGGAAATGGAGCACCACTCCAATATCGTTCCATGGCAGTTACTTTGCGAGCAAATCAAGGCCACGTTGAAAGTCATCCCCGTTAACGATACCGGCGAATTAATCCTAGAAGCCTACGAACGATTACTCGGCCCTAGGACCCGGCTGGTCGCTCTCACCCATGTATCCAACGCTTTGGGCACCATCAACCCGGTTAAACAAATCATCGCAATGGCCCATGCTCACGATGCGCGCGTGCTTTTGGACGGCGCCCAAGCAGCAGCCCATATTCCTATCGACGTCCAGGATCTAAATTGTGATTTCTATGCCTTTTCTGGGCATAAGCTCTACGGCCCCACAGGCATCGGCGCATTATACGGAAAAGCCGAACTGCTAGAGGCGATGCCACCCTATCAAGGTGGTGGCGAGATGATCCGTGAAGTGACCTTTGAAAAAACGACTTACGCGGACATTCCGCAAAAGTTTGAAGCGGGCACGCCCCATATTGTGGGCGCCATCGGGTTGGGCACTGCCGTCGACTACCTGTCCAGTATCGGCCTAATGAATATCGGCCAACACGAGCAAGAACTGCTTAGTTATGCCACGGAGACGATTGGCGATCTACCCGGATTACGCATAATCGGCACCTCGCCGCACAAAACCGGGATTCTTTCCTTTGACTTAAGGGGCATACACCCCCACGACATCAGCACGGTCTTGGATCATGAAGGTGTCGCGGTGCGAGCCGGTCATCATTGCGCGATGCCTTTAATGGGACGTTTCGGCGTTAGCGCAACGACTCGGGCATCATTATCCGTTTACAACAACCGTAGCGACATCGACACTTTAAAGGGCGCGTTAGACAAGGCGCGTGCGTTTTTTTCATTATGATGGATCTTGGCGAGTTATATAAAGAAGTTATCGTCGACCACAGCCAACACCCTCGTAATTTTGGCCGTTTGGAAAAACCAACACATAAAGCGGAAGGCTTCAATCCCATATGTGGCGATAAAATCACGCTTTACCTTCACGTCGATGACAATGACGTCATTTCCGAGATCGTATTTGAGGGTCGAGGTTGTGCCATCTCGATGGCATCCGCCTCGCTGTTGACCGAGGCACTGAAAGGCAAGACGATAGAAGAAGCTAACACCCTTTTTCACGGGTTTCACGCGCTAGTGACGAACGCTCCGACACAAGCAACCCAAAACAAGCTGGAAAAACTTCGTGTCTTCGCCGGAGTTAAAGCGTTTCCGAGCCGCGTGAAATGCGCAACTTTAGCATGGCATACACTACAAACCGCGTTAACGCGCGGGGATCAACGCGCTACCACGGAATAGGCGAACCGTTTCACCCCTGCTTGTCTGTAAGAGACGACAAGCACGATAAGTAGTTTCCGATAGCCTGTACGCTCTGACCACAGCATTGAACGCCCTCGATCCGAAATCTGACACCTCTCGATCTCTAAGTCGCTTTTTTAATTGCATTATTTTCTACCCCTATACGACTTAGAATACGGCGATTAAGGCGTCGAGGATTGACAAGTGGATGGTTACGGTGTGGATTGGATAGAGAATTGTGGCCGCCACAACGGTTAGTAGTTAATCATACGTATAAACAATCGATTCCAGTCGTTTAATAATCCAGATACGCCTTGGAGCGTCACTGGCGGGTCGCTAATCAGGGCGGGCGGCAAAAGTGGAAGTGCACGCTAAACGGTGAGCACCTCTACTTGCCTCCGGCCATTAAAATGGCCTCGCAAAAAATTAAATAAAAATAAAATAATAGAATACTAATAATAAGAACTTTCAACTTCCGTTGACTAAGGATAGGGTGTGGTATACACGCCCTTTTTTTTCTTGCCCCAGACCCCAGCGATCATCGTTTTAGCCCACACGTCTACCAAGCCAGTACCGCCCTCGCGCATGACGCATTGTCGTTAACAAATTACGGTGAAACAAAAACTAGATACTGTATATTTAGATCATGCTTAGTACGTGGACGGGTACCCATCATGGACAACAATATTTCACGGGAGAACCTAACAAATTCGCCTTCACAAAACCTGCAAGCGGACGTGGTCAGCGCCTTAAAAACGGTTTATGACCCAGAGATCCCTATTAATATTTACGATCTAGGTCTAATTTATGGACTCGACGTGGGCGACAAATCCGGTGAGGTTTATGTTCAAATGACGCTTACTACACCCAATTGTCCCGTTGCGCAGAGTTTCCCACAACTGGTGGAGAACACCCTGCTACAGGTGAGTGGCGTTGAACGCGTTACTGTCGAATTGGTATGGGACCCGCCATGGTCGACCGACAGAATGTCCGAATTGGCGCGTAAACAACTGGATTTTCTCTAGCCCGCATTTCTCGCTAGCGATCGTCGCGAGAGCCCTAAGGTGAGAGATGCGGGCTAGTCCCGCCCGCCTCGCCAGATTGAGAATAACACCCAGATACCGCCTAAGCATGCGCCAAGAAAACCAATAAAGCCAACGACAGGCATGCCGAATATCGTAGACCCCGTCTCCACGGTCATCACAATTGAGCTACCGACGATAATGGCGGCGGTAATTACCCCAACGGTCATACGACTGGCGGCACGGTCCAACTGGTGACCGAAGTGGTCAAGGCGCGTCAGGTCAACATTGATTTGTAATGCTCCGCGTCGTGCCGCCCGTAACACTCGGCGCAAGTCGGCGGGCAAGGCAGATAATATGCTGAGGACATCGCGCGCCTGCCGCCAGCCACGATTCGCGAATGTAGTGGGCAGGTATCGCTCTGCCATAACCTTCTTCAAGAAAGGCTCCGCGGCCGCGACCATGTCAAAATCTGGGTTCAACCTTCGCCCTACCCCATCCAATGTTATGAACGCTTTAAACAATAACGCTAAGTCTGGAGGCAAAGTCAGTTGATGATCCCTTAACATTGCGATCAAATCGAACATTAAGCCCGTGAAGTCGATACGCTTTAATGGAATGCCATGATAGTGATCTAAAAATGCATCGACTTCGATAATCAATGCGTCACGATCGACCGGTAGATCTGCGCCCCAATCCAACAATACATCCGCCACAGCAGACGCGTCCTTTACGACCAAGGCATAGAAAAGATCGACGATTTGGTCGCGGCGGGGCTCACTCAAGCGGCCAACCATACCGAAATCAATGAGTGCTAGCACGTTACCAGGAAGGCAGAAAAAATTCCCTAAATGCGGGTCCGCATGGAAGAAGCCATCAAGGAGGATCATTTTCAGCACCGCATCGGCGCCCCGCGCAGCCAACGCTTTGCGATTAAGCCCAGACTCGTCAATGGCGCGTAAGTTGGTACCCCGAACCCCGGCTATGTACTCTTGAACGTTAAGTCGCTCGCAGGTCCACTCCCAGTAGACTTTTGGTATAACAACATTGCGATCATCGGCGAATGAGGCGGCGATCCGCTCCGCATTGCGCCCTTCGCTGGCCAGGTCCAGTTCGCGCCGCAGCGACAGCGTGAATTGCCGAATGATTTCGCTCAAACGATAGTGCCTCGCTTCCTCCATCCGGCTTTCGGCGATCTCGGCCAACCTCGCCAACAACCGCAAGTCGGCCTCGATGGTCTCTTTGATGCCGGGCCGACGTACTTTAAGAATGACTTGGCTACCGTCTTCCAAACGGGCGCGGTGTACTTGTGCGATCGATGCCGCCGCCAACGGTTTGACCTGAAAATCGACAAACTTTTCGTCCACCGGGGCACCAAGATCCTCCTCCAGCTGAAGACGCAGCGCGTCGAACGCCACCGGTGGGGCTTGGTCTTGAAGTTTTTCGAACTCGCCAATCCATTGGGGCGGAAATATATCCACGCGCGTGGCCAGTACTTGTCCAAGTTTGATGTAACAGGGGCCGAGCTCGTCCAGTACTCGGCACAGCCGTTGGGGAGGCTCCATGGTCGCCAAAGCCTCGACGTCTTTCCAATGGAGAACGCGCCCGGCTCGCTCCAGCACATGACTCATACCCATGCGGCGCACCAAGTCGCCGAACCCAAAACGGATTAGAATCGTCGCAACGTCGTGCAAGCGCCCTAAGTCGCGGGCGGACTTTAAACTCTCCCAGAGCATCATGTTGTACGTGGATTAGGTTTTAGGTTTTTCCTTAGTTCGTTCCTTGGTTGCTTCGTCTAATCCCTTGGCCAAACCCGACAGAATACCGCTTGCAACTTGGGCAAACTGTTTGCCAACATTAGCTCCCACATCGGCGACGGTGTGAGCCCCTTGTTGAGCGGCTTGACTAACACTGGTTTGCAGCGACTCCGTTGCCTGTTTGACATATCGCCCGACGTCCGTTCCGCTGGATCGACCGTGATTAATTAAATCGTGCAGTACGGTTTTAGCCAATTCGTCAGCGCCATGCGCAACCTTCGTCACCGTTTCCAAGAACATATCTTCCAGCGTCGAGAACTCCGATACCGCTTGCTTGAGCTCCGACTGGGTAAAGTCCCCGACACGCCCCTTAGCTTCTTTAACGGTCAGATTCATGGCTTCAGCGCTTTTTTCTAGCGCTTCATCAACGCCCATCCAAGCTTGCTCGAGCTTTGCTTTTATTTCCTTGCCGTTGCTCCCAACGCCTTGGCTTACGCCCTCCATGACCGCTTTCACCACCGATTTGGTTCGCTCCGTGTCGAGTCGTCCTTGAGTTAGCGCTTGTATCGTCAACTCACGCACTTCATCCCGTACATTCTTGCCCTCTTCCGCCACACGCCTGGCCGATGTTTGTACCTGTTCGGCAGTTTCCGCCACCGTCTCTTTGGATTCCATAGTTTCTTCCTCAGTTAATTGCGATTCAAACCGCAGCGCCGGTAGTTAACGACGAGAGAGGCGTTACGACCAATATCTAAGTGCTTGAAACGGTGACCGTTAAACTACAACCCTTTGCCCACAAACACGTCACCCCACGTGCCCTGGCAGGGCTAGCCACTCAGGAACACCTCAAAAAACACCATGCCTTCGTGATTGCGCTATTCGGCACCGAATCCAAAGCTCGTTACGCTGCCTACCTCGTATGTTTTCAAGTATGTGAAACAATACCAAAATTATGCGCAATTAGCTCGTTATGCACTCACCTCCCCGTTCTCATCACACCGGATCGTAGGTAAACCGAGGTCACCTTTTTACGTCGCGGCGGTGATTTGTATATACCTGTTAACTATAACTACAATAGAAGAAAAAGGCGTGCAACGAAACCGGGAGAGCACACATGATCGTACAAACCATAACAAAACCGGCAAGGCTCCGCATCGGCGCTGCCGTGATAACAATGCTTTTGGGAAGCAGTTGCGCATTTCAGGAAGCGCAAAAGCCCTTGGCACCGCCACTCGACGACAACGCTTTAAAGATTATCCAGCATGTAAAAAGCCAACCATCGGTAATACGCGGTGGCGGCACGATATACGAGTTATTCGCCGGCGAACGGTTTAACGCCCGGTATGATGAAAAACTTGGAAAGCTCATTCTGACGGACATAGTAAACGATAGTTTCTGTGAATACGGAGCGGACGGGAAACTTGTAGTTCCCGCACATACTGGGACGGGTTATATCCAGTACTGCATCCATCTATCGACAAATACCGTTGACTTTATTGAGCAATAAGATCAAGAGCCTAAGCTCGTGGAGATTGCTCAAGATTTGAACCTCCGACGTATTTTTTATCTGATCGGGATAGCCTATGTTGTCGCGGCGAGTGTCGGCCCACCATTCGGCGGGGCCTCGCCATTTATGCGCCCTATATCTGTAAGGCAGCCCCACGTTTCGCGCCTTGCCGTCGGTTAGCAATTCTCGATTTCAGACAGGAGCTCCAATGGATACACAGCTAAGCAGGAATCAGCGATGGATCAATGGATTGATAGTTTAACTATATGGACTGGAGACTTAGCCGGATTGTTATGGGGCAACTATGTCACGTTAATTGCGCTATTAGGTACAGGCGCCTATCTCACATGGCGGATGCGCCTGGTCCAGATACGCGGATTCCACCACTCCATTGAGTTGGTGCGGGGTAAGTACAGCAGCGAAAAAGACGTCGGTGAGGTATCACATTTTCAGGCGTTGTCCACCGCGTTGTCGGCTACCATCGGTACGGGCAATATTGCTGGCGTCGCTACGGCAATCTCCCTTGGCGGTCCGGGTGCACTGTTTTGGATGTGGGTCACTGCGGCCATCGGCATGGCAACCAAATTCGTTGAATGCACCTTGGCGCTAAAGTTCCGTGAAGTCAGCCCGGACGGCCAAATTTCAGGCGGCCCCATGTACTCCTTGCTTAACGGGCTTAAGATGCGCCGCACGGCCATCGCTTTCGCCAGCTTCGCCTTAATCGCATCTTTTGGCATTGGTAATATGGTTCAAGCCAATTCGGTCGTGGACGGACTCGGTTATATCTTCCCCGAGATAAAAAACACACCATGGGTCTTGGGCGTCGTATTGGCTATACTCGTCGGTCTCGTCATTCTTGGCGGTGTAAAGCGCATCGCTAAAGTTGCCAGCACTATCGTACCGTTTATGGCTATTCTCTACATAAGCGCTGCCATCATTGTGCTTGCCAACCATATAGAGGCTATTCCACAAGCCCTTTTTACCATATTTAACCACGCCTTGAATCCGTGGGCAGTTGGGGGCGCCGCCGTTGGTGAGGCAATACGTTGGGGCGTGGCGCGAGGCTTATTTTCCAATGAAGCCGGCTTAGGGTCCTCGCCAATGGCACACGCCGCCGCTCGCACCAACGAACCGGTCCGCGAGGGACTGGTGGCCATGATGGAGCCATTCATCGACACGCTCGTCATTTGCTCCATGACGGGACTGGTCATCGTCGTTACTGGCGCTTACATCGACCGACCCGAGAATCTAGTGGGTGCTGCGTTGACGGCCCATGCGTTCAGCGCGACCTTGGGAGACGGTGGCGCATGGGTAGTCGGCTTCGGTCTCGCGCTGTTCGCTTTCTCTACGATTATCGCTTGGTCATATTACGGTGACCGTTCCGCCCGGTTCCTGTTCGGCGACGCCGCGGTAATGCCGTACCGTGTCATCTTCACCATTCTCGTTGTTTTCGGCGCCGCCGTGCCACTGCAGTTGGTATGGAATATCGCCGATAGCATGAACTTGCTCATGGCCTTACCAAATTTGCTGTGTTTAATTTTACTTTCTGGATTAGCCAAACGCTTAAGCGATGATTATTTTAAGCGACATAGAAAATCCGCGATTTGAACAGTACGCGGCAGCAGTGAATTCGCATAATTTTCTCGCTCCCCTTTTCCCGACATGATGAGCAAAAAGCGCGGTAAAATCGTTCATAAGAGTATCGGCCTGGATGGCGGAGTCAAGATAATTGATGTTGACATGACACGCTATCTCTATTTAGGAAGCGATGCCGTCCAGAGCGCCATGAGTCTTAGCGATCCAGTCGCCTTATCGCTCAGCTACACCAGGGCCATGATGAGCTTCCTACTGTTCAGCGAAGCGCCTCGAACAAGCTTAGTGCTGGGTCTCGGCGGCGGCTCCTTGGTGAGATTCCTTCGCCACCACTTCCCGACGTGCAAGATTGACGCAGTCGAACAACGCCCGGATATCGTTCGGCTTGCCAAAGCCTATTTTCAAATTCGCCCCGGCCCCGAACTTTCAATACATGTAGCCGATGCCGGAGAGTTCTTAAACCACCCCAATGCAAGAGCCAGTGAAGGCTACGATGTGATATTCGTTGACACCTACGATAACGCCGGCTTGTCGGATTCCGTTTTGGGTTACGCGTTTTTCACTCACTGCCGTCGATTATTATCTAATCGCGGCACGATTGTTGTTAACTTGTGGGGCAGCCAGCGAGGCAGCTATGAAACGGCATTACACCATCTGAGCGATAATTTTATGGACCAGGTACTCTGCCTCCCTGTGCTTAGCAAGGGCAACGTCATTGCGCTCGGTACGACAACGGCGGTCGCGACGAGGCAGTTAAAACGACTGAAACCAAAAGCACGCGAACTGCAAACGCGGTACGATCTCGAATTTCCTCGATTTGCGCGAGATCTACAAAAATATAATCGACACAGATGGTTAACAAGCCTTATCAAGCGTTTTTAAAAATGCGGCCGATAGGCAAACTCAATCGCGTATTGACAAAGTTATGATTTAGAGGTCAAATAGCGTTTCAACGGGGCTGATCAAACCATCTGTCATGACTTACGCACGCTGTGCGTACCGATACAGGATCTGATATCTAGATTCATTTTCACTATTGCGAACGACCTTTTTAGGGAAGACGCAGGGAAGGTGTGCCAGGGATGGTACACCAGGGACGGGCACGACCCTGGGACCTTGGTTACTCTTCTCAAAGCTGGCTCTTAACAAAGGGCGAGCGACAACGCGTGATAAACGTTATTTCCGCCGAGATCAGATCGTTCATACCTAAAGGAACGCATTGGTCGCTTCCTTGATCTCTCGTCCCAACCCTAAGAGGTTACATGCTGACGTATAGAAAACAGCTTGTCAGCACGCACGTTGCGGTCAATGCGCAATCTTTGGCCAATAGTCGTCAATATCAAAACTCGGACTGTGCTTTTGAATATGGCATTGAGCGCAGATCTTACCCGTACCCCAGCCCGCATTCGCCACAGGCATTTGCCCTTTAGAGGTGACGTGATCACGAGCCGCACCGTGGCAAGATTCACATTGTACGTTTTTCAAATGGGCGGTCACGTCACTATCGATAAAACCGCCGCTCTTGTCAAATCCAACAGTATGACAGCCAATACAGCTAGGATCGAAAGCTTTATTAACTCGTTCAAGTGCACCATATGCTTTGGCATGGCGCGTGGTTCGCCATGTGGTGTAGGCCGCGTCGTGACATGCCTTGCAAGACCGTGCGCCAACAAAAGCGCGCCGTCCCGATTGCATCGCCTTGCGGACCTTTACTGATTCTAAATACGCTTCCTTAACTTCAGCATTGTACCGGTCATACCACTCATCCATGCGTTTGGCATCAGGGACGCTCGACGGCAGGGGTATAACGTGATGCTCGTACGATGCAATCGACCCATGATCGTCCAATGATAAATCCACTCGCCCAAGACGCATTCCCCTAGAGCCAGGTTGTAATACCAGCGTGCGCCCCAGTTGCCGCGGCTGGCCATAGACCTCATAAGACGCCTTGATTATCAAAACATCAATATTTTCAAAAGAAAAGAGTTGACGCGCAGCTTCGAGCGTTAACGTTGTGGCTAGAACCGTTGTCGCATTCTCATGCTTCGCCCGTTCTAATGCGCTATTTAATTGGCTCGGCGTTCTCGCCGCAGGGTTGGTCTGTCCTGACATCTTCGTTTCAGGCGAAGCATCGGGATCTAACCAGCTAAAAAAGGCCAGCTCACGCCCGTTACGTTTAAAGCGGGCCTCGCCCATGAACTGTTCATATCGCCAATTGCTGGACACCCATGGTAGGCCGCTCGGCGCAATGAAGTCAGTCCCGTAGGCCAAATCTGACCATTGTAGAGCGACAGCATCATAACGAAGGGCATCGAAGCCTTCCAGAATGTACTTGCTGATCAGTTTCTCGTTTGCGGTGTAGCTGGTCAACAAACCGCCCGCCGAAATTAACACAAGGTGTGGGTTTTTGTCTCGCAGCCGGTCTATCGCCGTTACGCGGCGCTTGATTCCCCCCATATCTCCTTCGGCGGTACAACCACAGGGCTCGAGTTCTCCGTCTAAATTTCCTGAGTAGACGATCGTCACCGCGTTTTCTTTAGCCGCCGCGGAACACGAAGCCAACACCAAAAGCGCCAACACGCAACGCAATGTAAAATCTTTAAATGTTCTCATTTTTAAGCGATAGAATAAAAGCATTAGGATAGCATTCTAAGCAACACCAACGGCTAGCCGTTTTTTTACGGAACGTTTTAATCGCGCACTTTTTTTTCGTCCTAGAAAATTATATTTAAACGTGGGCTAAAGTATATCTTGCCACATGGCGCTTTCGTTAAAAATTAGGCGAACGTCCAGCGTCGAACCCATACAGCCCCCGGACGATTAAAATATTCAGCATACATCGTCCGCCTACGCCGCCGTCGCCAACAACCTCGCAGCAAACGTAAAAAAATCGTAAGTTATTGTAAAAAAAAACGTTTTTAGCCCTGAAAGATCCAAAAGGCTATGACGTTAGTCCGAAATGCGCGCGCATATCCCGGTAGCGGGCGAGCCCACCTAACCAGTTTATGGCAAAACTCTTTATAATTCCACAGACGCTAAAGGGTGATATATTTATTTTTTAACTAAAATAATGTATTCTTATGCGGTTAATAAGGTATTAGCTACAGCCGTCTGCTACAACCGATCAGAACTCTAAGTAAAACAAATACTTGTGCTAATCCCGTGCGCCTCGAATGCTTCAGCGCCCCACCACTTCCGGTCCGGTTTCACTTGGCGGTTGGTTTTAGCAGAGAGGTATGGAGCGGTAATTCTTGACTGTTTTAGTCAAGATAATATATATTCTTTATATGTAAAGATGAGTTAATCCTCTACGGTGTCCGTAGAGATTAGGGATGAAAATAGTGAGGTTCTAAATTATGAAACTTTCAACAAAAGGCCGATATGCCGTCGTCGCGATGATCGAACTCGCCTTGAACGACAAAAAAGGACTTTTGCCATTGGCAGACTTATCCTTATCTCAAGACATCTCAATCTCATATCTCGAACAGCTCTTTGCGCGTTTACGGAGCGGCGACTTAGTGACCGGTGTGAGAGGCCCTCGCGGCGGTTACCGTTTAGCCCGCCCAGCGGAACAGATCTCTATAGCGGAAATCGTTAAATCAGTAGACGACAAAGCGGATCCTTTTCGTGAAGCGGTATCTGAGACAGAGAACAGCGAGCGCAACGACGTTAAACACGAATTAACAAATGCGCTATGGCTTGACTTGAGCAAGAAAATCTACACCTATCTGGACAGCATATCTCTGTCCGAAGTCATCTCTCGGCCGGAACTTGTCGCACCGACAGAAAGGAACGAGAGCTTCGGCATACAGAATCTGCAAAAAGCAACCGCAGCATAGTAAGTTGAGCTTCAACGTTAAAAAACTCAAGCGTGGTACCGGGGAGTCACCAATGGAACCGCCTATATACCTTGATTACTCCGCCACCACACCGGCGGATCCAAGGGTCGTCAACAAAATGACCGCTTACTTGTCGCTGGAAGGGCAGTTTGGGAATCCAGCGTCCCGGTCCCATGCGTTCGGGTGGAACGCCGAAGCCGCTGTGGAAGAGGCGCGCACCCATGTCGCTGCGTTGGTGAACGCAGACCCGAAGGAAATTATCTGGACTTCAGGGGCGACGGAGTCGAATAACTTAGCGCTTAAAGGAGCGGCACATTTTTACCAGAAGCGCGGACGCCACATCGTAACGTGCAAGACAGAGCATAAAGCTGTCCTCGACACGTGCCGTCAGCTCGAACGAGAAGGTTTTGACGTGACTTACTTGGACCCTAAACCCAGCGGTCTGATAGAGGCGGATAAATTAGCAAGTGCGTTACGCGAGGACACCATATTAGTGTCGATTATGCATGTGAATAACGAAATTGGCGTTATTCAAGAAATTGAAGCGATAGGCGCATTGACGAGGGCAAAGGGCGTATTATTCCACGTAGATGCCGCTCAAAGCGCTGGCAAGGTGCCCATTGACCTAAGCACCCTCAACGTCGACCTCATGTCGTTCTCCGCTCACAAACTTTACGGCCCCAAGGGGATCGGCGCGTTGTATGTCCGTCGCAAACCGCGAGTCCGGCTGGAGGCGCAGATTCATGGCGGAGGGCACGAGCGTGGCCTGCGTTCCGGCACCCTTGCGCCCCATCAGATTGTCGGAATGGGTGAAGCATTCCGCATCGCCAAACACGAAATGGCAAGTGACAATGAGCGAATAAGGATGTTACGTGAGCGGCTCTGGGCGGGGATAAAGGACTTAGAGGAAGTCTACCTAAACGGTGATAGCGAACGACGGGTTGCTGGAAACTTAAACGTCAGTTTCAACTTTGTCGAGGGCGAATCCCTTATCATGGCGTTGAAAGACATCGCCGTTAGCTCGGGATCTGCATGCACTTCGTCGAGCTTAGAACCGTCTTATGTTCTTCGCGCTATCGGCCGTAACGACGAACTAGCCCACAGCTCGATACGGTTTAGTATAGGCCGTTTTACAACCCTCGAAGACATTGACTATACCGTCGAGCTAGTGAAAACCAAAGTACGAAAACTGCGCGAGCTATCGCCGTTATGGGAAATGTACCAGGAGGGCGTCGACTTGGATAAGGTCCAATGGGCAGCGCATTAGCTGTCTGGTTGCTTAATTTTTAAACCTTAATAGGGAGAAAAAAGAATGGCGTATAGCGAAAAAGTGCTCGATCACTACGAAAACCCTCGTAACGTCGGCTCGTTTGACAAGAGCGACGAAACGGTTGGAACAGGAATGGTAGGTGCTCCGGCGTGCGGGGACGTCATGAAATTACAGATCAAAGTGAGCGAAGCAGGCGTTATTGAAGACGCCCGGTTTAAAACCTACGGGTGTGGTTCCGCTATCGCCTCTAGTTCGTTGTTAACCGAATGGGTCAAGGGTAAAACCCTAGAGGAAGCTCAACAAATTAGAAACACAGATATTGCGAACGAACTTGCCCTTCCGCCGGTGAAGATCCACTGCTCTGTCCTCGCCGAAGACGCAATAAAAGCGGCCGTCGACGACTACTCTAAGAAACAAGCAAAAGAGGAGCAAGGACAGCAAGTCGCTTAATTTTTCTCCCCCTTCCGATGGCAAGGCCTCTACCGGTCTTGCCGTCTCCTTAAAAACCGCATATCTCGCGGGCAATTAGATAGTATCCCATTAAGTTTTTCACACAAAGCGTTCCCTGACAAAATGTGAACCGGAGAACGTCACGTAACTGCGATTCCTAAGCGTGCGTTGATTTAACGTACTCCGTCTTTCACACATCCCTGTGCTTCGCGGAATAAGACCGTCCACGGTCAAAAATCTACGGCCTCTTACGCAATTGCACGTGAGAAATAGAGGCCAGCTGTCCTTCGCTATCCTATTAAGTTCCGCTCACCCTCGCCGTTACAACTATTAACCGGACCAAGTACCTTGCTCGAGGGGCTTTCGCCTATTAAAAGCGATATAAAACATAGGCTAGCAGATCAGGCAAAACCGACAAAACGTTTATCGACCGAGAAGTTTAAGGAAGGCCACATGGGCGCTGCCACGCCAGTCATTGACACACAAGTGTTGGGTAAATTCACACCACTTAACACGTTAACGCCGGATCAATTGAAAACCGTCGGCGAACACGCGGAGATCCTTGACGTCGGAACGGGTGAAGCGTTATTCGCCGAAAGCAGTACAAGCACCAAAACGCTTTATCTGCTTTTGGGGGAAGTAGAAATATCGCTTTATAATCAACCCATTGAACTAATCCGGGCCAATTCCAACCGATCAAGAGCTCCGATAGAAGATAATTCCAACCGCGGATATACGGCGCGGGCGAAAACCAACGCTACACTTGTAGCAATCGAAACCGATGTTTTGACTTCGCTCGCCAGCTACCATCAAGACCTAAACAACTTCGAGCAAACGGAAACAGGCCAAAACACCGAGTGGCTCAAGCGCTTCCTTAGAGCAAGCGTTTTTCTAAAACTACCGCCCAAGAACCTCCAGAGTTTTATTGATCAACTTGAAGAAATACCCTTCGTCACCGAACAACCCATCATAGAACGAGGCCCAGAAACTAACTATTACTACATCATCAAACGGGGTCGCTGCCGAATCACGCACAACCTGGATAAGCATAGCGAGCCTCAACAAGCGACGAACTTGGGCCCAGGCGAAGGATTTGGGGAAGACGCTGAGGCGTTGAGCGGCGGCGTAAGCGTTACCGCGTTAGAAGACGGTAGCCTTATGCGGCTTGATCGAAAACATTTTAAGGCATTATTAGTTGGTCCCCTGTCGCAACCGGTGTCTTATCAGGGTGCCCTCACTTTACTAAAGTCCGGCGCGCGCTTCCTCGATATACGACCGGCGCCAAAAAACAAACAAAACGGACTAAAGAACAGCAAGCATATCCCTTTTCCGCGATTGAGAGCACGTTTATCAGAACTCGACGCCAGCAGAGACTACATTGTTTACTGCGATGATGGCGATATAAGCCCGGCGGCCGCGTTCCTCTTGAACCAGCAAGGGTTTAAAGCGCACACTCTTTCAGGCGGAGTACGAAAAGTCATTGTTGAACAACAGAAGCAGGCTAAACGCGTCGCCACTCGGGCTCAACAGAGGGAGCCGGTCAGCGTAACCGAAAGAAAAAGCGTTAAGCCGCCGTCGCATGAATATTCTAACGTAGCGGCGTCGCACCCTAGCAACACCGTCACACAAGGCTCGGCAGGACAACAACGAAAACGCGAACACGCCAACGCCGCCATACTTGCAACGGACGACGTAGTCACCGCGGATGACCTCACCGCAGAAATCGCGCGCATCGAGGCCGACTTGAAAAGTCTCGGCGATCTAACGGATTTCGCGGGCAACCTTGTCACCGACGCTGAAACCGAGGGACTGGGGAGCGAACCCGCTCCATTTAGTTCAACTCCCGACACCCCGAACCGTAGCCGAGGCAAGAATCAGGAAGAGACCTTGGCAACGTTAACGCCAAGTCAAAACGTAGACCATGACGAGGCGGACTCGGTCAGTAATATGCAGCCGCAAATCACAAGTAAGGCGAAGAAAAACGACAATGAGGAACTCGGTTGGATATCCGACTCCTATCTTTGGGAGAGCGTGGCCGGCTATCATCCTGATCCAGCAGTCGATAAGCTTCTAGAGGACACGGCGAGCGGCATGCCGTCACCTGCAAACCAGCGCCCCACACAGTTGCCGGCGGATAAACCAAACCAGGAGCGTTCACGCCACATTAGCGGATCGGGCAAAAAAAGCCGACACGGCAAAAATCATGCTCCGGCACAACAGCAAAGTGTGAACAAACGCCTCGCCGCGCCTGCGTCCAGGCGCCGGAAGAAAAGCAAAGGAAAGTTACTGTTTTTAATCGCCGTAACTGTTTTATTTGCCGGAGCGTTATTACCAATTTACTCGCCCACCGCAGCTCAACAACTTCAAAAGTGGATTCCACAAGTCAACGTCGTAGCCTGGCGGCAACAACTTAGCTCCAGCACGGAATGGATAAAGGGGCTATTTTCCTCCGAAGCAATTTCTACCGCCGAAATGCCAGAAAAACGGCAACGCCCCGCGAATGCGGCTACGGATTTGCAAGTGAGCAAGGAGGCCCGGCAAGCCGCGGAACAACGAGTGAGGCAGCAAGCGGCCGCGGAGTTTAAGCGTAGAGTCAACGATGCCACGCCGGTGCGTGTTGACACGGCGCGGGCGGAAGAAGACATAACGCCGCATGAAATCCCGGAAGTGGCCACACCTTCCGCACAGCCCGCCAGTGAGGAGACCGAAATGGCGACAGCACCCTCAGGTGAGAAGACCGAAACGGCGACAGTGACCTCGGGACCGAACGATAAGGCGCTAACAGAGGAAACCACCCCAAGCGACGAGCCCCCCGACCTTCCCTCTGAGCAACCTGTTCCGAACATCACAACGGTGCCATTAGAACAGTGGAACACAAGCCAATAGCCTCTCGGTCTCGACTTAAGGGCCACGGAAAAAAATAATTACCCACAACCTTGCTTGTCTTTTTACTCAGCTTCTGCGTTACGGCAAGTGTTGCATATTCGAATATGCGCCACTTGCCGCGCCTTGAATCTGAGCAAAAATCCGGCGCAATCTTTGGATAATTATTATTTCCGTGGCCCTAAGGGCTCGCGTCAAAATAAATTCACATTTTGGACATCGATCCATCTCGGCTGGCTGCGTTGCAAAAACTTGAAAGATATTTATATTCCGGCGTTTTTGCGCCTTGCCAGGCGAGCGCCTCA
>CALZJI010000237.1 GCA_945787615.1 uncultured Chromatiaceae bacterium
GAAAATGAACGACAAGTAATAGCATGGTCCTCATAGGACTCGATATTACGCGCGTCCGAGATAATTACAAGACTGGCGAAGAACCTGTTTTTAGGCGAGAATTAGTAATTCGCCAGGCACAGGAATGAGCGCGATTTATCGAACAAGCTAAATCATTTCAAACACTACTACAACGACACCCGCGGCCATGGGTCGTTAGAGGGCAGCACGCCCGAACAAAAAGCCGGTCCTAACAATACAACCCCAAACGTCGTCAACCTTGAACGCTATCGATGGCAAAAGCACTGCCGCGGACTTTTTCAAACGCCAATGGCCGCTTGATTTACGAATTCGCAACGAACACGTGCAGACTATGACAAAAAGCCGTAAAATCACAGGTTCATTCAAAACAATTCGCCAAGTAGCTACATCCCGCAAATGACCGCCGGTCAACCGCAAACATCGAGAAAAGCCTCGCGTGAGGGGCTAGTCGTTGCCAAGCACGGTGCCCTGTTTGATATCGAAGACGAACGTGGTCGGGACTTTCGCTGCACGGGGCGCAAACGCCTCGGTTCAATCGTATGCGGAGATCACGTCTTATGGGAACTGGGCGCTCATCTAAGCGGCGTAATTGTAGAGGCACGACCGCGAAAAAACGTCCTCGCAAGACCTGATGCCTATGGCAAACTGAAACCCATTGCTGCAAACATCGACTGGATGATGATTGTCGTCAACCCGCGAAAGCGCCGTCTCACCGCTCCCGTCAGCAATAACGGCGGAACGTCGGAGCCCCTAGTCGATACCGATGTCATTGACAACTATCTGGTCGCCGCCGAAACGTCGAATATTACGCCACTCATCGTTGTAAACAAAATGGATGTTCTTAACAGCGAAACGCGCGAGACAGTTGCCATACAGCTGCGGCATTACCTTAAAATTGGCTATGAAATTATAAAGACAAGCGTAAAAACGCACGACGGGGTTCATGAACTCGAACAACATCTAGCCGGTCACACGAGCGTCTTTGTTGGCCAATCCGGTGTAGGCAAGTCGTCGCTCATCAATTTCCTGGTACCCAACGAGGACATTCGGATTCGTAGCATCGCTGCGACCACCGGGCTCGGCCGCCATACCACCACGACCACCATGCTTTACCATCTCCCCCACGGCGGCAATCTCATCGACTCCCCCGGGGTGCGAGAATTCGGTTTGTGGAACATTTCGCCGGAGCGAGTTGCCTCGGCATTCGTTGAATTTCACCCCTATCTCGGCGGGTGTAAATTTAACAATTGCCGGCACATGGGCGAACCAGGATGCGCGATTTTTCAGGCTGTGTTAGAAGGACACATCGATACGAAACGATTCGACAGTTATCGACGCATTATACGCAGCCACAAAAAAGAGCGCTAAGTCGTTTGTTACGAGGCCGGCGGCCTTTTTGTTGTCTTCACCGCGGCCGCGCCTTAACCCATGGCCTTCGCCGCAGCCTTAACCCGTCTTTCGGCGGACTTAAGGGCCACGAAAAAAAATAGCTATCCAACCTTGCCTGTCTTTATGCTCAGCTTCTGCGTTACGGCAAGTGTTGCATATTCCAATATACGCCACTTGCCGCGCCTTGAATCTGCGCAAAAATCGGGCGCAATCTGTGGATAGTTATTATCTACCGCCGCCCTTAACGCGTAACGTGGTAGCGAGCGCATGCGCGATCAGACCTTTATGAAAACGCCGCTTCACAACACTTCTCGATCAAACCGGCTGCGACATACACCGTTTTAATGGGGGTCAGTTTAGCGGTCAATACGGATTACCGATCCACTCTCAACAGAGTACTCAATTCTGCCGCGTTACCTAACACGTCCACGAGCGTGTAACCATCCAACACGTTCATAAACTGTTTATGTGCCTCGTGAAGCGCTTGTTTTAATGCACAAAGCGGCGCTATCGGACACGTGTTATTCACCGGATCAAAACATTCAACGATATCAAAATTAATCTCCGTGTGGCGTACAACATCTCCGATGTTGATCTCATTGGCGGGACGTGACAATGTCATTCCACCACCACGTCCGCGTACGGTATGGATGAATCCATTGGTTGCGAGATTGTGTACGACCTTCACCAGATGGTTGCGCGAGATCCCATAACGTTCCGCAATCTCTGTAATTGTCGCCACAGCATCAGGACGCAAACCCAAGTAAACAAGAACCCGTAAAGAATAATCCGTATAAAGCGTTAGCTGCATTTTCGTTTTTCCATTCCATGGCAACTGAAAAACCCGCATAATTTTTGCTACAAAAATTGGATTTAGGCTTCCCCTCACACACCAACGCCCAGTTATTTCTTGTTCCTGGATCGGCACGTTGTTATGGCAGCGCCTTTCCTCGGCCTACAGCACGTACTCGGGATCGTAGAGTATCGCGCCAGTAAAAATGACAAATCCGCGCGTGATAAGAATGCCCTTTGCCTGAGCATGATGTTCTTTACGCGCGACAGCGGTATCGCCACCGGCCAACATTTTCCGCGCGGCCAAGATTTGAAAGACATACAAAACGTATAACACAAGTACCACGAAAAAATGCATCCACACACCAAACGTTAAGATGTCCTCACGTTCAATCAGCCGCGTATACCAATCTCTATTTAGAAACAGATAGACGGGCATCATGAGATCGTAAATAATAATCAGCCCCATTACCGACATATGAAAAACACGTAACCGATAGAGAAAATAGGCTCCCCACATGACGATTAACGTCATTACCGAAATTACGATAGTTAACACGC
The DNA here is from genome assembly GCA_945787615.1 of uncultured Chromatiaceae bacterium. GTDB lineage: Bacteria > Pseudomonadota > Gammaproteobacteria > JAADHS01 > JAADHS01 > CALZJI01. Next base: position 2,764 of record CALZJI010000237.1, read on the forward strand.
CTTCAGACATAGCTTCCCCACTTCCTTTTTTTGATTTGATAAGTACTACTAACCCGCATTCCCCATAAGATCCGAGCGCCCACCCCCCGTCGCCAAGACCAACGTATAAATAACCGTCGTCTCCGAAAACAATCTGGCCGCCATTGGGATTACCGAGGGGTTGCTTGACACGCAATATTAACTTTTCACTTTCTATGTCAGCTTTAATCGGCGAGATAGTACGAAAACGAGAAATTCGCGTGTAGAGCCCGCGACGCGCCTCACCACGAGCAACTATCATTGTTCGTGAAGAGTAAACGCACCTCTATAGCGTCCGGTGATGGCCTCGAAGATGCTCATCTATGCCTCTCGATGCAGCAGGTTCCCTAATTCTGATAGCAAGCCTCGGCAATCGTAACAGATATTCACGCTATCGCCGTTGCACTGCATGCTTACCGCGAGTTACCCTACGCGACGCTGTTCGTCACAACTTTGTGGCGCACACGTCGCAACTTTCGTACTCTGCCGCTGTTAACGCCGTTTTGCCGCATGCGAGGCCCGAATCCAATCCACGGGCTCCAGTTATCGGACTTTATTTGTCTCCCTAGCCCGCATTTCTCACCACCAACCTAATGCGGCCCAGCGACCCGATGCTCTGTAGCCGCCTAAACGACTATAGCTCTCGGCGCCCCACTAGCGCATGAGCCAGCGTACCGCCGTCAACGTATTCTAACTCGCCGCCCAGGGGTACCCCTTGTGCGATTCGCGTTGTTTTGACTCCGCAACTGCGAGCTATTTCCGCGATGTAGTGGGCCGTTGCCTCACCCTCTACCGTGGAGTTCGTCGCGAGAATCACTTCCTTTACTTCGCCTTTGTCCAATCTATCCCCCAGCGCATCCAATCCGATTTCGTTGGCCCCGATACCGTCTAACGGAGACAATCGCCCCATCAAAACAAAATAAAGACCCGAGTAACTCGCCGCTTGTTCGATCGCTTCCACGTCGGCTGGTGTTTCGACAACACATAATAATGCGCGATTGCGGTGTTCGCTACTACACACCTTACACAACTCTGTCTCACTTAGTGTTCGGCACAACGTACAGTGGCCGACTTTCTCGACCGCCAGTAAAAGCATCTCAGCTAAGCGGCGCGCGCCCTCACGATCCCGCTCTAGCACATGAAACGCCATGCGCTGCGCGCTCTTTGGACCTACGCCGGGCAAACAGCGCAGCGCCTCCACAAGCCGGTCGATGAGCAGACTCGATGACATACAACGGAACTAAAACGGCATTTTGAAACCGGGAGGAATTGGCATCCCGGCAGTCATCCCGGCCATTCGCTCTTGGGTCTCTTTTTCTACTTTTTGCACTGCGTCATTCACGGCTGCGGCCAGAAGATCCTCCAGCATGTCTTTATCCTCTTCCATCACAGAGTCATCAATATTGACTCGCTTGACGTCATGCCGGCCCGTCATCACGACGGATACAAGGCCTCCTGCAGCCTGGCCCGTCACCTCCATGTTAGCCAGCTCTTCCTGCGCTTTTTGCATACTCTCCTGCATTTTTTGAGCTTGCTTCATGAGGTTTCCAAGTGAATTCTTCATCGCACCTTCCTTCTTTAACAGTTTCAATGAGCCAACTTATTTCCATAACCAGAACAGCAAAATACAACGCTACCGTCGAACCCTCGTAAGGGCTCGCGTCAAAATTAATTCACATTTTGGACATCGATCCATCTTGCCTGGCTGCGTTGCAAGAACTTGAAAGATATTTATATTCCGGCGTTTTTACACCTAGCCAGGCAAGCGCCTCAATGCCCAAAATGTGAATTAATTTTGACGCGAGCCCTAAGGGTAAGTTGTTCCCCTCATTTTTGTATACCTTAGGACCACGGAATAAAATAATTATCCAACCTTGTTTGTCTTTTTGCTCAGCTTCTGCGTTACGGCAAGTGTTGCATATTCCAATATGCGCCGCTTGCCGCGCCTTGAATCTGAGCACAAATCCGGCGCAATATTTGGATAATTATTATTTTCCGCGGTCTTTACGTCAAAGAAATCAAGTCGTTAGCTAACACGGTATACCTGAACAGATTGCTAATCAGAACGGTCCACGCACCCACGAATTCCCACTCTTGAAACGGAGATTCCCCCTTCGTCAGCGCTGTTTCGTTCCCCTCGAGGTTAATGCCATATAAAAACGCTTACTATGATGCCACGACAGCGACAACCGCGCTAATCCACGGGGCGCACAGAGTTTGGAACAACGTTGGCATTGAACGTGTCTTTTAACGCTCGAACATTATCATCTTCCTCTATGGCACGTTGCGCGGCTTGGACGCGTTCTTGAGTATTGCGTTCCATCCGCAACGCCGGTGTTTCCGCCGATAATGATCCCAGGGTGATCTCCAACCTAAGTGGCTCACCATAGTAATCCTCTAACGCTTTACGCAGCCGATCTTCTAGTTTTTTATTGTGCAATGACGCGTGGCTAGGCGCTAAAACCAGCTGCAGGCTGCCCTCCGCCTGAGCCTTCATTGCACAGTTAGCCGCTAACTGTCGGACCAACCCGTCCACATTCATTGCCGCCACGACCTCGGGCCATTCTCTGCTTAGCGGGCTTGCCGGTTTCGCGTTCCGGTCCTGGTCGTCACGAGGTACAGGCTTTCTAGCCACTTCCGTGTCTTTCATCCCCGTCGCACCGCCGCTTACACCCATGCCATGGTGTTGGGGAGGCTTAGTCACGGCTCGAATCGTCGCTGAGCGTTCGGTCTCGCCGTCGCCAGATTGCCGCGTAAGTTGTGCAGGCCGAAACGCCAACATGCGCAACAATACCATTTCCAGCCCCGTTCGCGGATCGGGCGCCAAAGGCAAATCTCGACGGCCAATCAAACCAATTTGGTAAAAAAGCTGTACATCTTCAACATCCAAGTCATTCGCAAGCGCTGTTACAAGCTGCTCGTTCTCCCCAGCCCCCTCCCCGCTCCCGGGTAGCATCTGAGCCACTGCAACGCGGTGAAACAACGACAGCAATTCCGCCAGTACGCTATCAAAGTCCGGCGCTTTTTCAGCCACAGCGTGCACCCCCTCCAGCACTGCCTTTGGATTACCACTCGCCAAGGCGCGGGCGAGGGTACGTACGTGATCAAGTTCAACCGTCCCAAGCATGGACCGGACCTCACATTCACGCAACTGTCCGTCGCCGTAGGCAATAGCCTGATCCAACAAGCTCAACGCGTCACGCATACTGCCATCGGCGGCTCTCGCAATGACACCAATGGCCGGGGATTCGGCTGTGACACGTTCTTCCGCAAGAATGGACGACAAGTGCTGGACAATTAGCTCGCTAGGGAGCCGCTTTAAATTAAACTGCAAACAACGCGACAAAATGGTTACCGGTAACCGTTGTGGGTCGGTCGTTGCCAGGAGAAACTTCACATGAGGCGGTGGCTCTTCTAACGTTTTTAATAGCGCGTTAAAGCTATGGTTAGAAAGCATATGAACTTCATCAATAAGATAGACCTTATAACGACCTCTCGTCGGCGCGTACTGCACGTTTTCCAGTAGCTCCCGCGTATCCTCGACCTTAGTCCGAGAGGCGGCATCCACTTCAATAAGATCCACGAAACGCCCGTCATCGATCTCACGGCAGGTACCGCATTCCCCGCAGGGTTTAGCACTTACACCCGTTTCACAATTAAGCGACTTCGCCAAAATCCGAGCGATGGTGGTTTTCCCTACGCCGCGTGTTCCCGTAAAAAGGTACGCATGGTGGAGGCGGTCATTATCCAAAGCGTTTACGAGTGCCCGGAGCACGTGCTCTTGACCGACCATTTGCTCGAATGTTTTGGGTCGCCATTTCCGTGCAAGGACTTGATAACTCATCTCGGTATAAAGCCTTCCCTAAGTCGTTGGTTTTGTGCGCGAACCCTGAGTTCCACTAAAAACGCTTCGTCACCGAAAAGGACTCGCGCGTGCATCGGCGTATCCGCCGTA
>CALZJI010000238.1 GCA_945787615.1 uncultured Chromatiaceae bacterium
GCCTAAAAAATTTAGGGTCTGAAACCCGCGGCGGGATATCGGGTTGTAGAGACGCACTTCTATATTCGGGTGCTGATCGAGAAGCGCAAGCTCATAATCCTTAACCGTTGTGAATATGTCATCCAGCAGGAACCGTACTCGTACCCCGCGATCCGCAGCGCGCAACAACTTACCGGCGAATAGTTCTCCCGCTGTATCACCCTTCATCAGGAAATACTGGGCATCGATGCTGCGTTCGGCCGCCTCAATGAGTCTAAGCCTCGCGCCAAATGCTTCCATCCCTTCCCTGAGTGGATAGAATCCAGATACATCAGGATGCTCTTCGCGCCACTCTGCCACGGCCTGACCGAGAAACGTATCGTGGGTGTCAGTTATAGCCTCGCTGTAAGTCTTTGGGTGGTCGAGCGGTACAGTCGTGCAGCCCGCTATAAGCAGCGCCCACAACAGGTGTATAGCAAGCAAGTATCGTACGATCGTGTTCATAGACGAGCCCGTATTTTAATTATGTCTCAGCATTACTTCGTTCACCGGCACGTGTTGGCAGTGCGGTACCCCGGCTAAAGCCGCGCCGGGCGTTGCGACGCAATAATCCGTCAGTGTTCGCTCAATCATGCCGACATTGTTGCACAAGCGCAGTATTTAAATATTTGGTAATTATATAGTGACCCGCACAACCCCGCATGTCGGACGATATCTTTATCGATCTCGCGGCCAAATACGGTTGTGACTAACTGCGCAACGCGCGGTGTCGTTCCCGATAATACGTACTGTTTGATATTCTTGACCTTTTTCACGAGAGACGTCAATTTGGAATCCTCGGTCATTGTTGCTGCCGGAGAGGATCCGGAACGATGAAGTCCACAGTCGTTGCGCTGTTGGCATTTTGCCCACCCTGTTTCGATCTCCGCTTTCGCTGCAATTCAAGAAAGTCGCATTGATACGTCAGCTCGCTGCGTATCAGTGAACAGCCAAACGCCCATGAATTAATCACGGGGACCGTGTAGTCTGGTCTTGGATCGCGCGCCGCTGGTCAGGGTGGCGGGATGCGCGGGTTGTTACCCAGTCCGGAACCGTAACCGCCTGGTTAGGGCCGCGGAAAATAATAATTATCCAAAGATTGCGCCGGATTTTTGCTCAGATTCAAGGCGCGGCAAGTGGCGCATATTGAAATATGTAACACTTGCCGTAACGCAGAAGCTGAGTAAAAAGACAAGCAAGGTTGGATAATTTTTTTCCGTGGCCCTTAGGTAAGCGCTTTCGCTGTCATTGGACCAAATTGGGCGCGCGCGGTAGTAGACCGCCTCTATCAAACGATTGGCGGCTTGATAACGTGTGATATGAGTTTTCCGGAAGGACAAACGAACTTAATGGCGTTTTCATTTTTTAATAGCGGAATTGCGTTGCGATATACGCGAAACTACGTAGTCACTCCCTTGTTTTAAACTTAGATTTAATTCTTTCTCGTATTTGTAAGATAATGACATCGTATTAATACCATAACTTCACATGAGACTATGACCAATGACCTTAATTACCCGTTTAACTGTTATTACGTTTGTGTTGACGCTTTTCGTTTCGAATGCCGCCTACTCTTGGGATGCTAATGCTGAAAAGAAGGCGCACCAGACGGTTACCGCCTTTAAGAAACAAGACGGCAAGCTCCAGGCATTTTTCGACAAAGCCTACGGTTACGCTGTATTTCCGTCAGTAGGTAAAGGCGGTATCGGTTTGGGTGGTGCCCACGGATCTGGCGTCGTCTTTAGAACAGGCCAAGCGGTTGGTTCCGCCAGTTTGACGCAAATCACTATAGGTTTCCAAGTTGGCGGCCAAATCTACAGTGAAATCATCTTCTTCGAGAACAAGGCGAGTTTTGACCGTTTCACCGGGGGCGATTTCGAACTTAGCGCTCAGGCATCTGCAATAGCGGTTACGGCGGGTGCTTCTGCCGACGTAAACTATGAAAGTGGTGTGGCGGTTTTCACCATGGCGAAAGGCGGGTTAATGTACGAGGCGTCGGTAGGCGGTCAGAAGTTCAGCTTTGATCCCAAAGAATAAGCCACCGCAAATCAAGGCCTGTCTGATAGTTGCGAATTCGTAAATAGTGACCAGCCACTTTAGGGCCACGGAAAAAAATAATTATCCAACCTTGCTTGTCTTTTTACTCCGTTACGGCAAGTGTTACATATTTCAATATGCGTCACTTGCCGCGTCTTGAATCTGAGTAAAAATCCGGCGCAATCTTTGGATAATCGTTATGTTCTGCGGCCCTTAGCGTTAATTGGCCGTGAGCGCTGCGCATCACGGCTCATTTATAGCGCCGGTGTCGGGCGGTAGCCGCCAAGAGACCAGGAAAGTGGCCGCTAGGATCAGTAGCCCCAGCACCAACATCGTACCCACAGGGGCCGCACCGGCCCCGGCAGCCAAGGAATAAGCGCCTGAGGCAATCAACATAGCGAGGTTCTCGAAGAAATTTTGAATGCCTACGGCACCACCACTGCCGATGGTTTTGTGGCCAATCTCTTGCAGAGCGGCGTTGATGGGGACCACAAACAATCCGCCGGTAATTCCGATGAACAATAACGCCAGACGCGCCGTCCACAACGAGTCGACGCTACTCAATCCTATAACGGCTATGCCCATTAAATATGCCGCAAGCCGGGCGCGGCGCAGATAAGCCATGGGAATTAACCGTGGCGCGACCACGGCGCCGATGGCGATCCCAAATGCGACAAACAGGGTTAACTGGGCGATCTCCGTGGTGTCATTCATTAATAACACTACGGGCGCCCAAGCGACTAACAACACGCGCAACACGGTAGCCGCTGACCAGAACAGGCTGACACCCAAGGTGGCAAAACGTGCCCGGGGTGTTGAGAGCAAACGGCGCACCATATTCATGAAATGGACGAGTACCGGTCCATCCGCGCGGGGAATGACCGGGGTAGGGCGTATAAACAACGCGATGCCGCTCGATACAACGTACAAGACGATCACCAGCGCGAGTGCCAAGGGTACAGAGGCCTTCGATGCCATGGCACCCACCAGCGTGCCACTGAGGATAGCCAGTATGGTGGAGCCTTCTATCCAACCGTTGGCTTTGACAAGTTCATCCTCTGCAACGAGTTCCGGGAGAATCCCGTATTTTGCGGGACTGTAGACGGCGGCACCCAGGCCGACAATGGCGTAGGCTAACAAGGGTTCGACGGCAAATAACAATAAGCCGGCGCCGCCCGCCTTGATGACATTGGCCAGTGACAACACGTTGGGCTTTGGTCTTGAATCCGCAAACGGCCCCACCCAAGGTGCCAAAACCACGAAGGCCACCAGAAAGGATGCCTGAAGTGCTGGAATATACCAGGGTGCCGATGCGTTGTTGTTCATCACCATGGTGATGGCGGTAAAGAGGATGGCATTGTCGGCAAACGCAGTGAGAAACTGCGCCACTAAGAGCTTATATACATCGTTGTTCATAGTGCTTCTTCCGCCATTGACTGCGCGCTTACGTAATCAATTTTGCCGGTACCCAAGACCGGAACAGAGGCGCATGTTACGATTTTTCTCGGCACGCTCAATTCTCCAACGCCATCTTGCTGCGCCTGAGAAATCAATTGGCCGCGATCAGCGTCCATACGGTTTGTTAGCAACACGACTTGTTCACCTTTGCTTTCATGGGGGACGGCGATGGCGGCATGCAAGGCATCAGGCCACACTTTACTTGCTAGGCTCTCTACTGTCGTGAGCGACACCATCTCGCCTGCCACTTTGGCAAAGCGTTTAGCTCGCCCACAGATCTGGACATAGCCCTCGTCATCAATACGGACGATATCGCCGGTGTCATACCAGCCATCACCCAACTCCGTTCGAGGCGGCACCAGCTGCCCAGGATTCTCATGGAGTAGATAACCCAACATTACATTGGGCCCACGGACATGAAGTCGTGCCCCCTCCGCCAAACCGGGTACCGACGCTAAGTGATAGTCTATGGTTGGCAACAACCGCCCTACGGTGCCGGGGCGATTGTCCATGGGAGTATTACCGGCTATCACCGGGCTGGTTTCAGTGGCGCCATAGCCTTCAAAGATCCGCACCCCAAACTTCTCTTCCCAAAGGCGCCGGACTTCATCTTTGAGTTTTTCGGCGCCGGCGAAAACATAGCGTACGCTGTAGAAATCATAGGGATGGGCGAAGCGCGCATAACCGGCCAAAAAGGTATTGGTTCCGAACAGGATCGTGGCATTAATGTCATAGGCCACCTCCGGAATCACCCGATAGTGCAACGGTGACGGGTAGAAGAAGGTCCTAATCCCGGACAGTAGTGGTAACAACGTGCCCGCCGTCAGTCCAAAAGAGTGAAACATTGGCAAGCAATTCAAGGCGACGTCTTGCGCGTTAAAATCGATTCGCGCGGTCAGTTGCTGAATATTAGCCAAAAGATTGGTATGGGATAACACCACCCCTTTTGGCGTGCCTTCCGAGCCCGATGTGAATAACACCACGGCCGGATCGTTCGGCTTCACCGCGTTGCCATAGATCTTTTCCAGCGGGTAGTCGAAGCGGCTGAGCAGTGCGCCTGCCAGCTTATCTAACACACTGATGTGTTTGGCCGCATCTTCCAAGTAAATAACGTTCACGTTATTCTCTAGCGCGGCGATTGCATCATCCAGTTTCGCCTTGCTTACGAACGCGCGTGCCGTAATAACAACCTTTATTTGAGCCGTTTCACAGGCGGAGATCATCCCTTGCGCACCGACGGTATAATTCAACATTGCCGGTATGCGGCCATAGAGCTGCAGACCGCAGAAAGTCACAACAGTACTTAAGGCGCCGGGGAGTAACACGCCCACATAATCACCGCGGTCGGTATGTTGGGCCAGATACCTGCCGAGTACGACCGTACGGGTCAACAATGCGTCATAGGTTAAAGGGCGCCGTTCGACATCTTCGGCAATAACATGCTCGCCGCCATGGATCTTGCGTGCATCGAGCAAAACGTTAAATAAGGTGCTTTGGTAGTTGCTGGACCTAAACATCATCTCGGTCATGATGTCGGAGAGCAACCGGCCGGCCCGTTTTCTTCGGTCTCTACCTCGGATCTCCTCCGGTACTTTCAGCGACCGGGACGGTAATACCGTCAATGAAATCGATGGCCGCCAACGTAGACGCACCCGCCCCTTTAGGCGAGAGAATGGCGTATATTGCGCCCCGTCAATGCGCACGGGTAACAGCGTAGCGCCGGTTTTATCAGCTACTAATCCAGGACCTTGATAGATTTTCATCAATGCGCCAGTGACGGTGATTCGTCCCTCAGGGAAGATTACGACGTTACCCCCCTGTGTAACTCGTTTAATCAGCGCTCTGATCGACAGAGGATTAGCCGGGTCAAGGGGGAAAAACTCTACAATGCGATTCAATAATCGGAAGTACCACGCTCGCGAGACATACGTGTTTACGGCAAATGTCATCTTTAGAGGCAGGAACGCATACAGAAGCGCGGCGTCAAGAAAGGATGTATGGTTCGCCACTACCATGACGCGTTCGCCTAAATGTTGGAGGTTTTCCTCGCCAAACACTTCCACCCGGTACAGTCTAGCCAGCACCCAACGTAAACCGCTTTTTAAAGCTTTCATGTTATTTCACCGTTTGTGTGTCTATCTTGTATCGTTTAGCCAGACACGTTCAGTAGTAGCGTATCGTCTGGTTGCGCCCGATTGAGCTCTGAGATATACACTGCGCTCGCGGTGGCTGGTGATATAGAAACCGCTAACACCTCCCCCAAGCCGTAGGTGCACTCTACACCTGTTCGTTAAAGGCGTGGTAGTACTCATGCCCCCAGCTTTGTTTTTCGAGCGAATAGTGTGGAATATCGTTCTTCGATATCGTATCGGCAGCTTTATTGCTCCCAATAGTGATGCCTCAAAAAGCGGTACCCAGTGACCGGTGATGGGCGCCGGGAGCAACAAAAGACGGCATCGGTTAATGAGAAACTCCGATTAGCCAAAAGCGGTAAATTCATTATGTTTTTAGGTCGTTAGTAGGTCTTTGGCCAGAATGCAGACAACTAAGGAAAAGTGCGAATTATGACGCTATAATTCTATTCGCTGGAACTTAATGTTATCGTTGTCGCCAACCACTCTTCGTATTACCATGCGGCGAGACCACGATCTATCTCGCCAAAGCCTTCTCGTAGATTAGTTAATCGAAATTATTAAAAGATGTCACTCCGAGCACGCGCAGCCGAAATCGTAAACCGACCATGGATCGCCTACGCTGTTCTCGGTGCGGGCATCGCCACTTCGGTCGTCGCCTGGAATGTGTCGCAACGGGAAGTCAACGCTCAAAGAGTCATCGAATTTGAGCATTTATCGCGGATAGTAGCCCAAGATGTGGAGGCGGAGGTGCGCCGCTATACCGATGTCTTAGAGGGTTTCGTTGCGTTTTTTAACGCTTCAGAATTGGTGACCCGAGGGGAGTTTAAAAGCTACGTTGAATCGATTCGTGCAAGCCAACGTTTTCCTGGATTACAGGCTATCTCCTTCGCCAAAGCTGTCGACCACGGCGAAAAAAGCGCTTTCGAGATCGCGGTTAAAAGCGACCGCAGTATCCACACCCGCGGTTACCCCGATTTCGCCATTCATCCCCTGGGAACACGTCCCTATTATTATCCAATTCAGTACACGGAACCCTTTGAGGAGAACGCGAAGTCCATGGGTTTCGACCTTGCAACCGAGAAACAACGTCGTCTTTCCGTCGAGCGCGCTCGCGACACGGGTCAGCCCACCGCGACGGGCAAGATTCAATTATTACAGGATGAGCGTAAGGCGCCGGCATTTGCCTGGCGTCTACCCATCTATCGTTCGGAAATGCAGTTGGAAACTCAAACACAGCGTCGCGCAGCATTTTTCGGCGTGGTTAATGCGGTGCTTATCGTAGACAAGCTCATGGATGGCCTTGTGGATGAGCGCCTTTCCGACACCCTCAAGTTGCTGATCTACGATAGAGGCACAGAGAGCGAGGAAGTCGCGGCGCGTTTGCTCTATGATAGCGACGCCGCGAATGGGTTGTCCGATAGAAAGAGTAGTCGTAGTCAGGGCCAGCCACGAACACCTTTTGTTGAAATCGTTTCTTTTAACATGGGCGGGCGTAACTGGAGTTTAGTTTTTAGCGCTCCTTCCAACGCGACGTTGGGCATCAGCAATGACTTTCCTATGGCTTTGCTGTACGGCGGGTTGTTAACAAGTGTCCTGCTATTCGCACTGACTCGGATGCTTTTCTCACGGAGTAAAGAGGCTTTTGCCCTGGCGCAAGAAATGACGGGTAGATTATCGGAAAGCGAGGAGCGCTACCGGGTCATCGCTGAGACGGTACCCGTCGCGTTAGTCATTGTTCGGCGGTCTGACTACGGCATCCTGTCTCTTAATGCGCAAGCGGCCGAATTGTTTCGTATTGCCGAGAATGCCGTTACCAAGCGGGTGTTAACGGATTATCTACACGCTGCTAACGGGTCCGACAAACCGCTGGTTAATATCCTAGGGGATGGACATGGTAGCGGCGTTGAAGTTCGTATTCAAAATGGCTTGAATGATCCAAGGTGGGCTCTCTTGTCCGC
>CALZJI010000239.1 GCA_945787615.1 uncultured Chromatiaceae bacterium
TACGCGTTGGATCACCGGGATCGAGTCCTTCAGGGACAAAACGCAGAGCACCGACGCAGTCGCGCCCGATTACAGCAAGCAGGTCAAATGTTCCCGCGCTTTCGGCATGTTCCCGCGATGCAATCTTCTCCCTTACAGTTTGGTCATCCGGCAATAAGCCTTCGAAAAAACTGTTGACGGCAATTCCAGTCCAGACGCGGTCAGACAAGGGCATGGACAGAGATATTGGAAAGGCACGCTCGGAAGCAATCCAGGTCGGATCATAGCGAAACGATGTAGAGCCGTTTGCCGCACGAGAGTATGTGCCGACCTTGCTTGAACCGACATAGACATCCAGCGCACTGCTCTTTCGCTTTCGCCCCATGGTTAGTACTCCGTTGGGTCAAATTCGGCTTTGCGGCGCGGAACGATCGAAAGATCCATATCGAGCGCTGCCAAGACTTTTAGGACTGTGTCGAGCCTCGCGCTTGTCGCGCCATTTTCCAGTTCGGAGATCAAAGCCTGCCGAACCGACGCTTTGCGCGCAATGTCAACCTGCCGCATATTCCGCTTCAAGCGCTCTAGGCGAACGCTCTCGCCGAAGTCCTTGTTGTTTCGTATGGTCATTGTTGTGGCTTACCGTGCATTATTTGTTAATAAGTATAAATCAACATTATACGATTTATCGTATAAAATCAAAATATACGGATATCCGTATAAATCACTAAAATACGCATTTGCGTATGTCGTAAGCTGCAAAGATACAAACGAAGGGGTGCTTCGCTCATACGCTGTTGCAGATGTCGCGAAAACAAACGTGCACTCAGGGATTTAGGTACAGTTTAGTATGTACCGAACCCAAAGGAGTGCCAGATAATTAGACCAACATGTCCGAATGATGCCTGCTTGCAAGGCTCTGATAGTCCGGCGAAAATTGTTCGCTACGGATTTTTCAGCGTGCGGTGCGGTCGACGTCGACGTTACCGGTGTCGCGGCTGCGGACGTACACTCTCAACGCGTACGAAGCCGTGGACTTTTCCAAACGCCAATCGCCGCTTGATCTACGGTTTCGCAACACACAGGTAAAGAAGGAGCAAGATGCGAACGCAATTCGGAATTCTAAGATTTGTGTGTAACGATGTGGTTCCAACGAGGGGGGAGTCGGGTGACCGGTTCCTCTACTCACTTTTAAAACGCCTATCCTTTACACACTTTGAAATTTGACGCATTACGTAACCGGGGCAGGCTCAAACCAAGGAGAACAAACGATGAGCGCGGAAAAAGAGCGGCTCGACCAAGCTCGACGCGGTACCGCCCCATGGAAGAAGTGGGGGCCTTACCTTAGCGAGCGGCAGTGGGGCACGGTGCGGGAGGACTATAGCGCAACAGGAGATGCGTGGAATTACTTTCCCCATTGGCAATCGGTATCGCGCGCCTATCGCTGGGGCGAGGACGGCTTAGGCGGTATTTCTGACGATAGGCAGTTCCTATGTTTTGCCCTGGCGCTTTGGAACGGCGCCGATTCGGTACTCAAGGAACGGCTGTTTGGCCTGAGTGGGCCGCAAGGTAATCACGGCGAGGACGTCAAAGAGTACTATTTCTATCTCGATAGTACCCCGACCCACTCGTATATGAAATATCTATATAAATACCCGCATGCGGCGTATCCCTACGACGATCTAGTGACCACAAACAGCGAGCGTTCCCGGCAGGAGTCGGAGTACGAACTGCTTGACACCGGCATCTTTGATGAAGACCGTTATTTCGATGTTTTCGTAGAATACGCCAAGGCTGATGCCGAAGATATTCTCATCAAGATCAGCGTGGCTAACCGAGCCCCGGAGGCCGCGTCGTTGCGTTTACTGCCTACCCTCTGGTTCCGGAATACCTGGTCTTGGACAGAAGGTCAGCCAAAACCGTCTCTTTCCGCGTATACAATGGGGCAGGATGTTAGTGCTATTGCGGTTAAGCATGGAGAGTTAGGTCGCTACTGTTTGGCATGCGAAAGAAAGCCGAATTTGCTATTTGTCGAAAATGAATCCAATTTCAAGCGACTGTTTGGCGGCTCGAACAAAAGCTCGTATGTTAAAGACGGTATAAACGACTTTGTTCTTCACGCCAATTCCGCAGCGGTAAACCCTAAAAAGCGAGGCACTAAGGCGGCCGCCGATTACACTTTAACGGTACAACCGGGAGAAACCCAGGTGGTTCGGTTACGGCTGCGTCGGGGTGAGCAACCCCATCAAGATGCGCCGTTTATGGACTTCGATACTATCTTTGTAAATCGACAACAAGAGGCGGACCAGTTCTACGATAACCTGACTGGCGAACAGTGCCCTGAAGACGAGAAGCGGCTGATGCGCCAGGCGTTGGCCGGCATGCTGTGGACTAAACAGTACTACGAGTTTGACGTTAAACGCTGGCTGCACGAACACAATGGCGCGGCGCGCCGTAACAATGATTGGGGCCACATCGTCAATCATGATGTTATTTCTATGCCCGACAAGTGGGAATACCCGTGGTACGCGGTGTGGGACTTGGCGTTCCATACGATAGCCTTGGTATTGGTGGACGCGGAGTTTGCCAAGCAGCAACTTACGCTGTTCCTAGAAGATCGTTATCAACACGCCAACGGTCAGATTCCGGCTTACGAGTGGAACTTTAGCGATGTAAATCCTCCGGTACACGCCTGGGCCGTGCGCGCGGTCTACCATGTTGAGCGTAGGCGGCGTAACGGGCGGGGCGATATCGAATTTTTAAGCCACGCGTTCGATCGATTGGAGAAGAATTTTCAGTGGTGGAGCGAGCGTAAAGGGCCTGGCGGCGATGTCTACCAGGGAGGATTCCTTGGCCTGGATAATATTGGTGTGTTTGATCGCAGCGCCGAACTGCCCACGGGCGGGCATCTTGAACAGTCCGACGGGACCGCCTGGATGGCATTGTATGCCCAGAATATGATTCAGCTTGCGTTGGAACTCGCCAAACACGACAAGTCCTACGAACCCAAGGTGATAAAATACCTGGACCAATTCCTCGCCATAGCCGCGGCGATGGACGACATTGGTGAGGCCCACGATAAAATGTGGGACGACGACGATGGCTTCTTCTATGATGTACTACGCTTTCCCGACGGCAGTGCGACGCGCTTAAAGATAAGATCGCTGGTAGGATTGTTACCCTTATGTGCGGCAACCGTCATTGAGGAGTCCACGCTAGCACAACTGCCCGAAGTCGCCGCCCGCTACGATGCCCTGGTCAAGCGGAAAACAAATTTGACGCGTAACGTCGCCTGCCCGATTAAGCAAGGCATGGAAGGCCGCCGCCTACTCGCGGTACTGGACGACGACAAATTAAGGCGGGTTTTGGCACGCATGCTAGATGAAAGGGAATTTCTTGGGCCATACGGTGTTCGTTCACTATCGAAACATCATCAGGAACACCCGTATGAATTCCATTGGGAGGGTCAAACTCATGCAGTGGCCTACCTACCTGGTGAGTCAGATACGGGCATGTTTGGTGGCAATTCCAACTGGCGCGGGCCGGTGTGGATACCGGCCAACGTTGTCATCGTTAGGGCGTTGTTATACTTGTTTACGTATTACGGTGAGAATTTTCGCGTGGAATGTCCAACAGGCTCAGGTCGCTTGCTCAATCTCTATCAAGTAGCCGAGGAAATATCTTGGCGTGCATTGCGAATATTTCTTCGCGACAAGCGTGGCAAGCGCCCGGTATTTGGCGATGCCGAGAAATTTCAGACGGATTCTCACTGGCGTGATTATCTGCTGTTCTACGAATATTTCAATGGTGATGACGGTAGGGGCCTCGGGGCCAGTCATCAAACCGGCTGGAGCGGTATCGTGGCAACAGCTCTTGCAATCTTCGGTACGTTGCAGCACGACGACCTGCTGGAGGAAGGTATCCAGAACGTTGTAGCGGCCCTAGCAGGTACGGCAAAATATACCCGTGGCGTTTGAGATTTAGGTGTTAAGAGTGCGTCATATTCATTTCGTGGCAAGGCGAAATGACGAGTAATAGCCGGACTATTGCGAGGAGTTTCAACGTAGACATGGAATGA
>CALZJI010000240.1 GCA_945787615.1 uncultured Chromatiaceae bacterium
ATTGTCGACCAATGGAAGGAATTTCAAGAGAGGCGATAACGATGAAAAAGCATCATCGAGTAGAGAACGTACAGATAGAGAAAGGTATTCTTACTCTCGTGGTTGATGGAAAGCGAGTTCAGCGCGAGTTGAAGGATATTTCTCCATTGCTAGCGAAAGCAAAGGAAGATGTACAAAAGGAATTCGAGGTATCACCTTCGGGGTATGGTATTCACTGGCCCTTAATTGATGAAGATATCTCAATAGATGGATTGTTGGGTATCGCTCATCAGCCACATTCAAACATAAAAAGCGCATAACCAATGGGTCGAGTTGACGCGGGGGATTTTTGCTTCTTTTAGGGTTCGCGGTGAGCTGTAGTATCGTGGCTTCGGTGCAGTTCAGTGATGTCCCCCGCGCAACTCACACATGCCGTTATCGCGCCGAGCACAGCTCGGTGTATCTTGCAGGGTGAAAGTCCCTGTCCGGTGCAGGTCCGAGAGGAGCTGTTTTAAGGGCTAGCCACCCACCCGTATCGAGCCTTGGGTCCATGGCGGAGTATTGTCGAGAGACAAGACGAACAAGATGGGCTAAACGTAGGCAGAGAATCTTGTAGGCCGTAGGGGAGATTGCGCTCCCTGAAGTGCTGGTACAGCTTCGAAATGGTCAATGCGGATGCCGAGGGTTTTAACGTACACCGAAGGCAACACAGAAGCCCCCGATTTGGCAAGGGAGTGGAGATCCGCCGGAGTCCTCAGGCCATGGCATGCAAGAAGAGATACGTCGTAGAACTCGGGAAGCCCCAATGGGCTCCTGTCGTGGGAAGATCAGCAGAACGGTATACAGTTATTGAGCCGAATGATGGGGAAACCTGAAAACAGAACTAGAGTGGAGCCTACCCGGTTGATTCAGAACCATGAGCTAGTGTGAATTCTTTTGAGCTATGCACAGCTTATGTAGGCAATACGCTTGTAACGAAACTCGGGAACGGTAGTAGTACTTGGGCATTATCACTTAACGACTGCCGCGCTTTGTTTTAAGATAGAAATCTTGGCTAGTTTTGAAATCGTTGTGAGGTGGCCACTTTCGTAACAAGCGGTCATGGTAGCAACTATTGCATCGTTCCAAAGTATGCAGAAAACTTAGATAATGAATCGTAACCAGTACCAAAACCTGATCAAGATTCTCTCTCAACCGACGGCGCCTTTTTACGAGAGCTTTGTTTTCAGTGCAGCAGTTAAATTTCTTGATGAGTATAGGGTTCCGTTCTTCGCGGATCCCCATGGTAACTTAGTGGTTGGGGTGGGCTCACAAGCAGCGTATCGCCGCTTGTTTAGTCGACGAAGAACGAGTCCCGTGCGTATTTACATCGCCCACATGGACCATCCCGGGTTCCACGGTGTTCGTTGGGCCAGCGAAAAAAGATTGGAGGTCAAGTGGTATGGCGGATCGCCGACCAAGTCCGTAGCGGGTAGTCATGTATGGCTTGCTACAGAGGACGGCGCCCACGGTGAAGGGCTGTTGAGTGGAGTGTCAGTGGCAAAACACGGCTATAGTATCGACAGAGCCACCATTAGGATTGAGCGTTTCGATTACTCTGGGCGCCGGTCGGCGGCGAAGAAAGTATTTGGAGGATTTCGCTTTCGTGCGCCAGTTTGGCGGAGCGGAAAACGGCTTTATACAAAAGCTGCCGATGATTTAGTCGGGGTGTTTTGTGTGCTGGAAACGGCAAAAGATTTATTTGCTAAGGGCACGAGCCGAAGTGATATTCCGTTTATCGGCTTACTGACGCGCGCCGAAGAGGTAGGGTTCGTCGGCGCGCTGGCCCATTTCGAGCTGGGTTGGTATACACACGCACGTCGCCCCCTACTCTGTGTGAGTCTCGAGGCCTCGAGAACCTTACCGGGCGCCGATGTCGGTAAGGGGCCGGTGGTGCGATTGGGCGATCGGCGAACCGTGTTTGATGCCGTCGGATTACAGGGGCTAACGAGTATTGCAGAGAAGGTCCTGCCGAAGCGCTATCAGCGCCGTATCATGGACGGCGGGGCCTGTGAAGGCGCCGCGGCAACCGCTTATGGCCTGCCTACCATCGGTTTGTCTCTACCCCTTGGAAATTATCACAACGAAGGCTTCGAAGGGGGGCAGGATTGCCGTCGGGCAGGTGGCCCTGCTCCGGAGTTCGTTCATATAGACGATATCGATGGTTTATTAAAACTCTCCCACGGCATAATGGACGAAAAGGTCGAATGGAAAGACCCCTGGCGTCAAACCCGTGAGCGATTACTGAAGAACTATCGGCGTTTGGAGCACCTGTTGTGATCTAAGGGCTCGCGTCAAAATTAATGCACATTTTGGACATCGATCTATCTCGCCTGGCTGCGTTGCCTACACGGATCGTAGGCAAGGGGCGTGAGCAGGGAGCGGAAGCTTTGCCTACACGGATCGTAGGCAAGGGGCGTGAGCAGGGAGCGGAAGCTTTGCCTACACGGATCGTAGGCAAGGGGCGAGAGCAGGACGCGGTAGCTTTGCCAGGCGATTGCCTCAACGCCCAAAATGTGAATTAATTATGACGCGAGCGCTAAGCGAAGTTATGATATGCCGGTCGAACTGGCTACGTTCGGGGTGGTTATGTCATTCTAGCTTTGCATACTCCTGATTATATCGGTATTGCCTACGAGTGCTATTGAACGCTTATCGCCGTTCCGTTTAATCCCGCTCAATTGAACGTCGGCAACAGCGTCCTGCGTTGCCCTACCTTGTACATCCGTGCACTCGTACTGTGAGCGTCTGGTGCTCTATATCTAAGAGTCTTTTCCGGTCTCACCGTACGGGGTGAGACGCCTTCGTTTAAAATAACCGAATTTGGCTCGTCGATTTGGCGTTTTTAGCCGATCTCGCTAGTTTTTAACGGATTGAACTCGATTAAATCGTTTTTCTCAGCATGATTGCCAACAAGACAGACAGCTCCTCATTGCCGGTTGACTTTGTTCATAGACTTCGCCAGCTGGTACCGGTCGGGACGCTCGAGGCGGTACTACGTAGTTTTGGTGAGGAAAAAAAAGTCTGTGTTCGCGTAAACACGCTTAAATCGGCCATAGAGCACGTGAAGCACGCATTACAGCAAAAAGGTTTCTCGCCGCAGCCACTGGAGTGGTTTCCCGGTGCGTTCTTGCTCGATGCGGACGATCGGTCGCCCATCATGGATACGCGGCTTTATAAAGACGGGATCCTGTATCTACAAAACCCATCGAGTCTGTTGTCGCCGGTGGTGCTCGACCCAAAGCCGGGTGAGGAGGTTTTGGACTTAGCGGCGGCGCCGGGAAGTAAAACGTTGCAGATGGCGGGTATGATGCGCGATGAAGGCCGTATTGCGGCCGTAGAAGCCATAAAAGCTCGCTTTTTCAAACTCAAGGCAAACGTCGCGGCCCACGATGCAAAATGTATTCACTGCTATCTTGCAGACGGACGTCATCTTTGGCGAAAAGTGCCGGAGCGGTTTGACAGAGTGTTGCTGGATGCGCCCTGTTCATCCGAGTCCAGATTCCGGCAAGCGGATCCCCAAAGCTTTGCACATTGGAGTGAACGCAAAATAAAGGAAATGGCCCGTAAACAGAAGCAATTGTTGTATTCCGCCGTTCACTGCCTTAAGCCTGGCGGCGTCCTCGTCTATTCCACGTGTTCGTTTTCGCCCGAGGAGAATGAAGCAGTTGTAAATCGCACGCTAGAGAAATTTTGCGGGGTCATTAACATAGAGGAAATACCCAGGACTCTTGATAATGCGGCTCCCGGGCTTAGGCACTGGCGACGTCGCACGTACGATACGGGATTGGCGCGAGCGATTCGTATCCTACCCGATAAGACGTTCGATGGCTTTTTTATTTGTCGTTTGAGAAAAATGGCAAGTAGCGCCGCGATGATACCTGGAACCGGTACGAAGGGTCGAAGATAGGCGATTAACGCTCACATGGCGAATGCGGGTTAAGGCGATCGCGCGGAACGACGATTGACGGCAATAGTAGACCGGGTTGAAGACAAACTGGGGATGTTACCGGTAATCCATCACGCGTTCATGCTCATCTTCGATCGTTGGTGTCTGGCGGCCTTCATGATGGGCGCGATACTCGGCGATTAAGGCGCTTAGTCTTTCCTCCG
Organism: uncultured Chromatiaceae bacterium; assembly: GCA_945787615.1. Classification (GTDB taxonomy): domain Bacteria; phylum Pseudomonadota; class Gammaproteobacteria; order JAADHS01; family JAADHS01; genus CALZJI01. The sequence goes on from CALZJI010000240.1 coordinate 4,132, forward strand.
TGGCCTTCGTGGGGTTGGTTATAAAATCTTTGGTGCGGCGGTAGATTTGGTGCATCCACCAATCCAGCGAGAGGGTGCGGTCCCCAGTCATAGCGTTGCTCCTCGAGTCATCGATTAATGGCCATGTTTTCAATAACGATAAGTTACGATTGCGATATTTCTTGCAAAAAAAAGACCAATGTAGCAGCTAACGTTGCGACGTTAGTTTTCGCGTACTAACACGGGTAAGCCGATCATTAGCGTCCTTAGTCGGGACCCCACTTTTTGATAAAAACCATTTATTAATCAATATGTAATAGGCGCATAGTTGAGCGTTAAGGGAGGGTCAACGCAAGCTTGGGGGCGGGGCGGCGAAGATATGCCCATTAAGGGTCGGGGTTTATTCTCGGGGTGAACGGCAAATGTGTAAAGAACTCCGACGCGATGAAGCGGGTTTCACTGATCGTATCTACGAGATTTTCCGGTGCTTTGTTTATTTTTGTGAGCTGATTACGAAAGGGTCGGCGTAGATGTCCTGGAGCGAGGCGCCGCTTAAGAACGCGCGTCGTTTCAATACCGCAACCATTTCCGGGTGTCCGCATAAGTAAATACGCCAACCATCGAGTTTAGGATACTGTTTCAGCGCAACCTGGTCGGCTCTACCCGGCGTAAAGCCCTCGGGCACATCATCGCTAGAGACACAGGGCGTGTAGTGAAAATTTTCGTGGTGCTGCGTTAATGTTCTCAATTCGTCAATTAAATACAGGCCAACGACGCTGTGGCTTCCATGAAAGAGGTGGATTGTGCCGTGGTGTCCGCGGGCGAGCGCATCTCGGAGGATGCCCCACAACGGCGCAAGACCGGAGCCCGTTCCCACTAAAAGTAAGTTCTGGCTCGGATCGCCTGGAACATAAAAACAATCTCCAGTGGCTCCGCTAACGTCTAGCTCATCGTCAATAGCTAACTCGTCGTGTAACCACGTCGACATTTGGCCGCCCTCAAGCTTGCGAACATGTAAGTCGATGGTTTCGTTTTCCTGGGGTATGCTTGCGATAGAGTAACTGCGAGACAGTCCGTCGCGCCGAAATACGTTTAGAAATTGTCCCGGCTGATAAGTGAAGGGCTGCTGGCAACGTAAACTTATTTTCACAATTTCTTGGTTTAGTGTTTGCTTATCTACAATCCGCGCTGTTACCCGTTGAACGACTTCGCTACCTGCCAAAACAACTTCGAGATCGCTTTTCGGTTTACAACTGCACGCTAAAAAGTAGTTCTGAGCCGCGAGCGTCGCTTTAAGGTCTGTTTGAGCCTCAGCAGGCGGATTGCCATTAACAGCGCGCATCATGCAGGTTTGGCAAACGCCGCTATGACACGATGAGGGAATATCATGTCCGTGCCTAGTTAAGCAGTCCAATACAGACTCTGAGTCCGTGCATGTGTAGCGTTCACCTTCGAACGTAATTTTTACCATGGTGTCTTTCCGTAGGCCTCAACCAAAGCGGCTACCGGCCGAGCACATCGTTACGCGTCGACTCGGCGATTTGGGCAACTTCAGTGACGAGTTCGTCGGAAACGTTGAGTTCTTTCAATGTGGCGGCCAGGTTTTCCACGACGGCATCGAAATGCTCATCGGAAAGACCTTGTTTCACAAGATGGGCGTGACCATCGCGCATATCTTTTCCGGTGTAATTATTCGGCCCGCCAAAGGCGAAAGTGAGAAATGCTTTCTGTTTTGCAGCTTGTTTTTCCATGTCGACGCCTTCAAAAAACGTATTGATGCGATCATCGGATAAAACCTTACGATAAAAAATGTCGACAGCGGCGTTTACGGCCGCTTCACCACCAAGCCGTTCGAAAAGAGATGTGGTCATAAAAAATCCTCGAAGTTTTAACGTCTTTAGGAGGCAAGAGAGAGGCCTAAAAGATGTATTACCAATACATTATAAATGGTCACGGTTAAGTATCAAAATACTTAATAGACCACACGTATAGTTTCGGGTTAAATGCGAGTTTCTTTAGTCGTGATACTGCACCCGAATCACGCGAGCGAAGCGAATACAACTCATTGTTAAAAAAAATAGTTAAACAGTGCGCTGTGGTTACAGGGCGCTGTCCTTCGGCTGGCGGGGAAGCGTGCCCTCGGCGGTAAGCTTCTACTACTAAAGCCAATTTGCCGGCTATGCGGAATCGAAATATACTGGCGAGCCACTTCCTTTGGTTCAACTTAACGCACACAAGGAGTCATGATGGGGATTAATCATTGTCGGTCGTTTGTACCGCCGGTAAGGACATTAATGGGGCCCGGACCTTCCGATGTTCATCCGCGAGTTTTAGCGGCGATGGCAAGGCCGACAATCGGCCATCTTGATCCGGCATTTATCCAAATGATGGATGAGCTAAAGAGTTTGTTGCACTACGCGTTTCAAACTGAGAATGAGTTAACTATTCCTGTGTCTGCACCGGGGTCGGCGGGGATGGAAACCTGCTTCGTCAATTTGGTCGAGCCTGGTGACAAGGTCGTTGTTTGCCAAAACGGTGTGTTCGGCGGGCGCATGAAAGAGAATGTTGAACGCTGCGGCGGACAACCTATTATGATTGAAGATGAATGGGGGGCTGCGATTGACCTGGACAAGGTGGAGAAGGCTTTAAAAACTCACGCCGATGCTAAGATTCTCGCGTTCGTCCATGCTGAGACGTCCACAGGTGTGCAATCCGATGCCGAGCAACTGTGTGAACTAGCCCGACGATACGATTGCTTGACTATTGTGGATGCTGTGACATCGTTAGGTGGTACGCCATTGAACGTTGATGAGTGGGCGATCGACGCGGTTTATTCAGGCAGTCAGAAGTGCTTGTCGTGTACGCCCGGCTTGTCGCCAGTCAGTTTTAGTGAGCGGGCCGTCAAAAAAATACAAGGACGCCAGCGAAAAGTACAGAGTTGGTTTTTAGACCTTAATCTTTTGATGAATTATTGGGGAAGTGGGGCTAAACGCGCCTATCATCATACTGCACCTGTCAATCCGTTATACGGTTTGCATGAATCATTGATAATGATCAAGGACGAGGGGCTGGAAAACGCCTGGGCTCGCCATGAGAGACATCATCAAGCACTACGCGCCGGAATTGAAGCGATGGGGCTGTCTTTTACTGTGAAGGAGTCTGATCGTTTGCCGCAACTTAACGCGATTTCGGTTCCTCAAGGCGTCGATGAAGCAGCGGTGCGAAAACGCCTTCTTGAACAGTATAGTTTAGAAATTGGCGCCGGACTGGGCAGCTTAGCGGGTCGTGTGTGGCGTATCGGCCTTATGGGCTACAGCAGTACTCCGAAAAACGTGATGTTTTGTTTGGGGGCATTGGAAGCGGTTCTATGCGATTTGGGGGCGCCCATCGAGCAAGGGAAGGCCTCCACGGCGGCAAGAATCGTCTTGTCCTAAGGGCTCGTGTCATAATTAATTTACATTTTGGGCGTTGAGGCGCTCGCCTGGGAAGGCGTAAAAACGCCGGAATATAAATATCATGCTAGTTTTTGCAGCGCTCCCGCGTCCTCGATTGCCGTTTCCGACGCAATTCTACCTCCTGCGGTCACTTCGGGCTCCTCGGCAACCGCTCCCTGCGTTGCTCTAACTCGTGCATCCATGCACTCGTGCCCTCTCATGACACTAGCACATCCGGTAGACGTATTCGGCCTACCATGCTACTCAACAACGCGGTATATTAGTTTTTTGTAAATTTTTGGCTATTCGTTTGATGAATATCGGCACAGCGTAAAGGGATCGTGAACATGCACGTACTCGTCAGCCACATGCCCCTTGGCTTCCAAGTAGTCATAGATGTTGGC
>CALZJI010000241.1 GCA_945787615.1 uncultured Chromatiaceae bacterium
CGTCCTCGCTCGGCCATTCGCCGGAGGACAGCGCCAACTTGCGGTCAATATACTTTCGCACCGCATAGTCGTCCGCCGTGGTGATCGTGTATCGGGGTCTCGCCATTTTCGTTACCTCATCACGTATATTACGATGTTAGTATACGTTACCTCATAACGTGATTAAATAACGTAAGTTTCGTGGTCCTGCGGCCGAGCCGGGAACACTGACTTCGGCTCTCTTTCTCACCGCGCAATTTACGTCGTGATCCCCAAGAATTTGCCGCGCGAAGTGACTCGCGATACACTCGATTTCAGACGAACGTATCGGCTATGCGGCCTATATTTCCAGGGCGCGGCGATTCGCCCACCGGCGGTGTCTTTTTCGACGGCGGAGCAATGAGCGTAGGGGGACCATTTTGCTTCGCTGCATTCTTGCCCCAGCGCCGGTGGCGGCGCGCGGTGTATTGATATGGGGAGGATCCACCCTAGCCGATGGCGTTTATGGCAGTCTGGAAGCGGTAATTTTTCGTATGCATTTCTAATGCGCTAGACCTTACGCCAGTCGATAGGTTAGTAGCACTGGGGATGACTCCGGCATGGATGCGGACGTTTACGCGCATAGCAAGGGCCAAAACAATGCTATATGTTGTTACATATGAAAACACTGGAAATCGACGATTTACTGTTGATGCTCCAAACGAAGATGCGGCGCTTGAAAAGTTTGTAACAGCAATAATGTTACCATCAGAGTTATTTAGGGAATATCTTTATGATTTCTCTGTCGATGGCTTGAGTCGTCATTTCATTAATCTAGTGCCCGCCGGTGTTCACCATGACATTAAGCAGATACAAATACTCAGAAAGAAAATTTCACAATATTTTGGTTGTTACGCGGATTATGCGGAAATATATTTTGACTTTTTTATGAACTGGTTTCCTGTTGAGGCGGGTGATAAGTCGGAAGAAGGAAAACGCTTATTGGAGCGTATCTCCGAAAAAATGAAAAATTATCGTTTTCCGAACGAAATGGAAATATATATTGCGAAAAAAGAAGCTAAAGGTTGGTGTAATGCGAAAGTAACAAAATCGACAGGGGGTAACGTTAGTTCTATTTTTTAGGCGTTGCTCGTGTTTGGTGGCCTCACGCGCCGAAATAAGCTGCACCGTGGCGCTGTCTTCGTGTTTCGCGAAAGTATGAATTACCACCAGCAGCGTGCCGTTCTTCGCCTTTCCCAGGGTGACCCAGCGCTCTTGCGTGAATAGTAACGCGTCAGCGACAGATCGTTGGCGACCTCGCGCGCCGAGATGATTCGCACTGCTGCGTTATCTTGGTCTTCCGTGATCGTGTGGACCGCCATCGACGAGATAGGGCGTCGACCAGCACCCAGAAATAACAGGAAGAACAGTCTATAACCGTATGTTTTAAAGCAGCAAGTAAGGATGCTATATCGCGGTATATGGCAGCCTTGCGCGACTCGCTCTTTACGCGGGTTCAACGCAACGCGTAAATCAATCACCGACGACGTAAAACGCGCTTCTCGGCGAGCCTTCCTGAAAAACTAGATATCCCGTATTCGCTTGCGTTTCCCCGAGCGGTGTCGTTCGCGTCGATCGCTCTCGATGTAACGATCGGTGGTTTGCATACTGGCGTGGCCGGCGTCGTCCCTGACGTGTTCCCGCGGCCGGAATTTCACATCTTCGGAGATGCCTGTGTGGCGCAGCCAATGGACCGTAGCCGCGCGCAGTTCCGTGGCGTCCTCCTCGAGCCCGTCCTGTTTCATTCTCTCGTAGGCGGCGTCGAAACACTGTTGAACGAGGGCGCGGATGTGGCGCGCGCTCGTTACGGGCCCTGTCCTCAGATTCTTGGGTATCAATGGGTCGTGGTCGTCGGGCGTGGGCAGGGCGGAGAGGCCTAAATGTTTCCGATAGCGTCGCAGCCCCCGCAACATGGCGTCGCAGACGGTGACGGTGCGGTTTTTGTTGCCTTTCCCCGTGACATGAAACCACCAGTGGCCATCGTGGTCTTTACGAAAATCGCCCATGA
>CALZJI010000242.1 GCA_945787615.1 uncultured Chromatiaceae bacterium
AAAGCAATAATTATCCAACCTTGCTTGTCTTTTCGCTCAGCTTCTGCGTTACGGCAAGTGTTGCATATTTCAATATGCGCCACTTGCCGCGCCTTGAATCTGAGCAAAAATCCGGCGCAATTTTCGATAATTATTAATATCCGCGGCCCTTACGCTACCCTGACAAGCTACTTGTATACTTTTATGCCGTACGGACCGGTCCCCCGCCTTCGGTTGTAGTGTCGGATTTGAACGAAATACTGGCCCTGGGAAAGATCGACCGTTAGCCTAGGGTTGTAACCCAGGCCGCTGTCATCATCCTCGGCGATCAATTCGTTTTGGTCAGCCGGACCAAATAGTTTCATGACCAAGTCCGTTTGGCCTTCGGTCTCAATGGTGTAACGACCCGCCGAGCGCGCGGTAAAAATGAACAGATCCTCCTCGCCCGGTTGACCAATACTCGCTTGCGTCGCTTTTATTTCGGATACAGCCAGTTCTACCGCATCGGGTTGCCCACGTCCCGGATACATTTGTGCACCCGCGGCAAACGCTCTGTCCTGCTCCGATAGCTCAGTATTCGGTTCGCTATGGAAACCATCAAGTGTCCACTCTGCTGGGAAACTGTAGAGCATAATCGACTCGGAATCGAACTCCGTGCCATGAATTTGATCATGGGAGTATTTGTTAAGTACATTATGGCGAACGGTCGCCTCATCCCAGTTGTTGGGCGGTCCCGACAGGTCGCGGATGACCGCTGCCTCGTTCCATTGTATTCCACCGTCGGGATTTTGGTGTTCGTGCGCCAAGCCAATGGCGTGGCCGAACTCGTGCAGGACCACCGCCTCATCCAGCCAACCAAAGTTCATCGTAGGACTGTTCGCTGGAATGCTTTTCGCATCAGTGCCGAGGTAAGACCACGCTCCATCGTCAGCGAAGGCCACTCGGATGTCCGCGTTCGGCGAGGCCGTGAACTCGAAGTTTAAATTGGCGTGTTTTGTCCATTCGGGTGCGTAGTTTTTGACAATGCTCTGTTGGTCGCTGCTACCCCCCATAAAACCGACGCGCAGTGTCGATCCATTGATCCATAGTTTGCCGATAGGGGTTATGGCGCGCGTTCGTCCACCGGTTCCGATGCTGGCGAAGGGAATTGCGCGGCGTAAATCGCTAGGCAGCAACCTGTCGTAACAGATCTTCTTGATCGTAGTCATGAGCGACTCCTTTCTGTTTGCTTGCGGGAACTAACTAATACTTTAAGCCTTTCGCAAACGGGCCACAAGGATAATTGTTTGACGTTAGCGTCACTACAATAAAGGGAATATTCAACAGGTCAATGGCAACGCCGTTGCTGCGCCCAAATCGCCCTATCGCGGCTTTCTCTGTGATGAATACGCAACTACCGGTGTAAACGGATTAACCATAAAACCACACGTCTTACCGTTTCCGCTCTCGGCTGGTTAAAACACGACACCCAACCTACAAAGGATTCTTCGACAACGTTAGTTGCGTACGCGCACGCTGAACTCAGAAACTTGAGTTTCAAAATCACTACAACGTCATAACCGCCCAAAAAAGGGAGTTTTTAAACGTGCTCCTAAGCCTTACTTCTCAGCCGCTCCCATTGGAATTTTCGGGGCGTAATTTCTTAATTTGCGTCTCCGGCACGTCAAAACCGGCCTGCTCGTCGTCGCGTGTTCCCCGCTCGGCATCAACCTCGGCGATCGTCTTGGCCGTGGTTAGCCTTTCAGAGGGCACGACGCCGCCTAACGCCTCGTCGTATAAATCGAACCACGGAAATCCATGTTTTGTGTAGGTCACTGCATCGATAGGTGTTGGGGGCGGTCCCGCGCCGGTTATTTCGTGGTATTGGCCGCTGCTGACGATATGAACGCGTATTTTGCCAAAATTGTTCTGGTCCCAGACATCCATGCCATAGGGATCGGTATAAATTTTTTGTCTCATGTCGCCGCCGCCACCCAGCCCCATGGCTTGGATTCCACCCGAGCTAAATGCCCTGTGTGGACTCGATGGACGCTCGGCCGGGGCCGTATCGGGAAACACCCCTGGTTTAGGTTCGAAAACGACAATCTCCATGCCACCCTGTTCTTCTTCGCCGGTGAGCGCGGCTTCAACAGTGTAACCGCATCCCAACGGCATAGCGACGAACTGACGTACGACGCCATGGCCTACATTGATCCCGTCTAGCCATGGCTGAGGGGGAACGACGACATAATCCTGGGGGTCTTTACGCAGCGTGTCATCGAACGTTTGGCCCGACACCGCGTTGATGCCACCAATCCCAACTTTAACCGCGTTGGGCTTCCACGCGGCGCCTTGAAAACCAAGCCATAGCGCTTCTCTCTGATACATGGGGATAAACACGCCCTCCTCGTCTCGCCAGGTCTGCGGCAGCCGATCTCTGTAATCCATAACCTTGGCGATGGGGAACACGCCAAGTCCAGGCGGGAGCGGATAGGTGCGACCGTCATCGGGGATGCGCAGCGTTCGCTGAAAAGACATAGCAAAGCGATCACCAATGCGTACGACGCGTTGTTGGATGTCGAGTTTGAGCATAGTTGCTGGACACTTCCTTGGAATCAAGACCGAAAACGGTATTGCCCACACTGTTACATTGTAGTCGCTTTAAAGCTGGCACCATAACCAACTCTACCGATAAGGCGAGTCCGCTACGAGAACGATATCGCTTCCTTGGGGTGTTCGGTCGACTCGAACGTTGCCAACGCCGCAATAGAGAGCTGACGGCTACGACCCCTATACATGGCGCCTCGCCCCACCTCAAGCCACGCGTTGGACGATGCGCATACCGAGGTGGCCCGACGGAAAAAGCGTATCTAGCAAGCGGTTTTATGGAGGCCATTGTTACTTCGTTTGTGTTTTTCCCCAGTTTTTTAAGTACTTGCTCGCTATGGACACCGAGATGAAAATTTTCCGCTCGTTGTAGATCGAGCCAACGGCTTGTGGTCCGGGGCCATCGCCTTGGTTTCGACGCGGCAAGCGATCAAGTTCCACCAGTACTTACCGCTACAGTGAGTAGGAGAACATTTTTCGCACGACGCGCAGAAACAATACAGAGAAAAGTAGCGGGTATAAATGAATCCTAGCCCGCTTTTCTCACATTCAATCTACTGCGGACGCCTATGACTTTGAACCTCCAACGCGTACTCCCTTCGGGCTCCTCAACGTACTGTCAAGTACGTCTGCGGCGCCCTCCAGTCCGTGCGCGCAGAATCTTCAATACCTTAGACGCCCTGCGACGATCGGGTGTGAGAAATGCAGGCTAGCCGTTAAACCATAGGGCCGTACGTTTGTCAGCACGTTAGATCGTGTCAATTAGAAGTTATGATAGCCCGCGGCCTAGCGGCGAGTGTAGAAAGATAAGTATGATTGCGACGGCTACGGAACTTGCACGTGGAGTGGTTAAGCTTTTGTCACTACCAACGGCTTACCTCAGACTCAGCGAGTTACTGCAAGACCCCACGACGAGCGCCGAAGATTTAGGCGCAGTCGTTCGCTATGATCCCGGGATGTCGTCCCGTCTCCTTCGCATCGTTAACAGCCCCTTGTATGGATTTCCAGATGAGATAGACAGTGTATCCCGCGCCATCGCCATTATCGGAACACGGCAGTTCGAGGATCTCATTCTAGCAACCACCGCGGTGGACACGTTTGGGAAGATCCCAAACGAGCTTTTTGAAATGTCCAAGTTCTGGGAACACAGCGTGTTGTGTGCCTTGGCCTCACGCTCACTCGCTCGCCGTTGCAGTGTACTCGATGGGGAACGCTTGTTTGTCGCGGGTCTACTGCATGACGTTGGAAAACTAGTGATATTTAATAAGCTTCCAGACCTCGCTCAAGAAGCTCTGGAGATAGCGCAAACGCCGGCGCACGGCCTTCACATCGCCGAACAACAGGTGTTCGGCTTCACCCACGGGGATGTTGGAAGTGAGTTGTTTACGCGATGGGGATTACCCGCCAGTTTACAGGCAGTCGCCCGCTTCCATCATCGACCGACCGAGGCGCGCATTTTTTCATTTGAAACGGCCATCGTACATCTGGCGGATACCGTCGTAAATCGCGCGGAATCGTATCACGATGTCGCGGATGAGTTACCGCGCCACGAGCCGGCTGCGTGGGAACGTATCGGTGTCTCTAAGAACATCTTAGGCGAAGTGTTGGCCGAAGTTAACGACCAATTCACGACCGTTCTAGACGTCATTTCCCCGTCGACCGTTCGGCACAAACGCGCCTGATGCACATATCAAATACCTATAGCGAAATCTCGGCCAACGCGGTGTAACCCTCGTATAGCGCAATGAAAAGAACGCATACGTTCAAACCGCTTCACGATAATTCAGATAGGGTATGCGCTCACGGTACTCTTGGTGTTGGATTGAACACAGAATAGTACTTCTGCTGAAGTAAGCCAGCCACCTCTTGGTCATAATCCAAGCGCCAACACGAAAACGGCCATCGCCAATACCAACAGTAAGGTCATCACAAAGGGCCATCGTCGCAACTGGCGTTCAGAGACATCCAGTATCATCTCCCATTGACTGATGCGGCGAAGCGGCTCTGCCCATTTCAGCCACGAGACGCGTGCATGGACCCGAAGCTCGAGCAGCCTTTGCATAGCCCATTGCCGCGACGTATCAAACCACCCAACACACCAGAGTCGCGGTGCATGTGCGTGCCGCAAGGCATCAGCAGAACGAGGACGTCGCTTTTCCAGCCAGCCGCTGATGACACTCAATGCCGCCACCATGATACCTAGCGTGGCAATCAAAGGATAGGTAAGAGGCTCGTATTGGGGCCACACATCAGGACGGACAAGGCTTCTTCCTACAGCCGCATAGAACAACCCCAAGGCTGCTACAACGCTCCAGGCGGGCAGCGTTTTCGCGGGAATGCCCGTGAAAAACCTAAGCGTTGCATGAAGTATCGCAGCCACGCTCATCACCAGGACGACCGTACCCAACACG
>CALZJI010000243.1 GCA_945787615.1 uncultured Chromatiaceae bacterium
GCAACTCAACCTGATTTTTATGAGTGCCTAGCGGCACCACTGGTGGGTTACGGCGCAAAAAGACGCGCCTAACCCACCCTACATCGGGTGTAGAATCGCTTAACTAAGTGCCATTCGGGTAGGCCCCGACTTAATCGCGCCGACTCTATGAATGAGTAGCAATACCGTGTTAGGGCCGCGGAAAATAATAATTATCCAAAGATTGCGCCGGATTTTTGCTCAGATTCAAGGCACGGCAAGCGGCGCATATTGGAATATGAAACACTTGCCGTAACACAGAAGCTGAGCATAAAGACAAGCAAGGTTGTACAATTTTTTTTTTCCGTGGCCCTTAAGTCACAACCGCATTGCGCGATACGCTGGGTCATTCCCAAATACCCAGGTCATAATGTCGACTAACCGCTGGCTTCGTTGGTCAGTATCCTCTGAGACCAGCTCGGCGACCAAGCGCCGTGCATCGGCACGGCTCAAGGTGCTAGGCGTGACGAAGGGTGATCCGCGACGCGTTGAGCGGCCACTGTCTATAATTTCATATAAGCCTACCATTGTGGCATAGCCCGTACGAAACAGTTGGCGCATCGCTGGGATTTGAGCAGGTACGACCACAGTGTCGGGATTGTTTCTCATCAGATCAAGAATCGTGCGCGCTCTTGCCGCGTTGCCCGCTCTGCGGGCGTAGAAGTATTCGATAGCATAGGCCTCACCTTCTTGATAGTCACCCAATCCCATGGGATTGGGATTGTCGCCGGTATGACTAAATTCGTGAAGGAGGAACGGCCCCAATGTCGCGTTCGAAAAGGCAGGAGCTAACAGACTGGGACGAAGAATTGTAGCACCATGCCGACTGGTTTCCCCCCACGTCACGGGTCTCCAGGTCCTAAGCTCACTTGCTGTAGCCTTGCGTAAATCTTCATTCGAGTAGTAGTCGTAGTAAGTGATCCACAGATTAAGATTATTACGTAAAACCCCCCGCAAGGCCTGATGGATCTTCGCTGTTTCTGCATCGGTCAGGGCGCTGTTGTGCTGTTTGAAGTTCCTATAAGCCTGGTTTAGCCGTTGCTGATTCATTGGTCCGGTAGATCGTGTATCGCATCGTTGCAAGCGCAAACCGGAGGTAAGCCCGCTTTTGGTCTTACGTATAATGTCCGCCGCCGTGTGCATTAACCCACCCCAGATGGAGGTAACGGCTAAAGTCGCTGCGTCGTCCGCGCCGCGTTCTAGGCTAGCGTCCGCGACATCACCCGAGCTCGAACCATGCCCCGTCGAAGAACCGTCGATTTTTTGTTGGATGACGTGCGCGAGCTCATGGGCGATCAGAGCGTCGCCCACCGGGGTGCCGGGCTGGTACTCACCTGCATTGAAGGCGATGTGCTCGCCCACCGTGAAGGCTCGCGCGTTGAGTTTTTGCGATAGTTGTGCCCCGTGCGCATCGTCGTGCAGGCGCACTTGACTGAAGTCGACGCCAAAAACGCTACCCATGCGTGAAGCGACTCCGCTATCCAGCGACCGGCCCGTGCCGAGCTGTTCGCGAATGGCGGCGGGGCTGCGATCCACACGGCCAGCGCGGGATTGGGCTTTGGCTTGTATCGCAGCCGGTGCCGCGCCGCCCGTTTCCGGCGCGCTCGCCGAGGCACCTAGTGTTAAGCGCGTCGGTAAGCCCGCCGGCAGACCTGTGATCTCGCCAGTCTCTACCCAATGTTGGGTGCTTTGCCGAATCCGATCCACTACCGCGGGGATGTAATCGCGCGCGCTGCGCGCACTGCGTAAGCGGGGATCAAAACGTCGCAACGTGCGCTCGATATAGTTAGCGGTGCGACGCTCAAGAAAGGCGAAGATAAAGCCCAGATACGGGCAGCCGGCGGTACCACGCCCGGTGGGTGCAAGCACCGCCTCGGCGGCCTCGCAGACGGCACGCCGTACCTCCGTGAGGAAGACCGTTTTGCTCATTTGCCCCGGTTCCTGTGTGGCGGCGTCGTCTTCCACAATCAGCGCCGTTGCGTTACCCTCGGTCACAGCGGGCGCTGTCTCGGGCGTCCTGACGCGTTCATCAGCACCGCCGTTCTCATCTAGGCGCTGAACACGGGCCCCCGCCGTTTTGGCCTGGTGGATGAGCGTCAGTCCATTTGCGGCACGGGTATGGCGTTTTGGTTTTGCCTGAAACGTGGCTCCCTCACTGTCGTTAGTTTGGCTTTGGCTATGTGCACCTACGCCGCTAGAATCGGTATCCAACGCTGTGTTTACTTTAGTGCGCACACTGTTAACCAGTGCCCGTCCGCCACCGTGCTTGCGTGTAATCCTCTGTTCGATCTCGGGGTTGATAGCCGACTCTTCGCTCTCCCGGGCCAAAGTGACCACGCCTTGCACGTGGCGGTTACCATAGGTACGTTGGAGGTGCTGTAAGGTCTGTTGCAGTTGTGGCGGTCTCGCCGCTTGCGTCAGGCGTAACAGGTGCAATGTGCTCTTTTCCTGCGCCGATTCCTCCGCTGTTTCTTCTTTACCCTGTCGCTGTAGTTCGTCCTCACATTCCGCGCATTGGCGCTGCTTTCGGACACTGGGCTTTATGACCGGGCCTCGAAAAGCGCTTCCAGTAAAAAATATCTTCGTCAACGTTGATAGGGAGGATGCGTGTAAAGCGTTATTAATGTTGGCGCGTTCGGGCGCCTGGTGCTGATCGTCCGGCGCCTCGCCTTTGCTCGACTCGAATCTGCGGCTACTCACGACGGCCTCCCTCGCTTCTCGTCTTCATGTTCCGTGTGCGTCGGCATCGGTAATCGCCAATAACCGAACGATGAGCTGTAACGATTAATGACAGCGACGGGTTCCCGCGTATTACTGAGGGCTGCGTAGCGACCTATCCCGTTGCGCGGTGTTGTGATATCGGTGCCGCTGATGATAAATACAGACACGGTGGGTGTCTTTCCTTTGATTGGCGGGCACACGTTGTCATCGCCGTCCGCCTTTTAGCCTCAATTCGCTGAGGGGTGCATAATGAAATGAACGACATCGCCATCGTTTCTAATAAACTCGGTTATGCCTCGCATATTCGTGATCTGACTGATGATGCGCGCAATCTCCCTGGCATCATCTAAGGTCAACCGCTTCCCTTCCCGCGATAGGGCATAGTGAAAGCGAGTGCCTCGGGCATCATTGATTACACTATTGGATATTCGAACGCCCAGCGATGTTTTAGCGACGTGGATTGCGTCGTTCGTCTGTGCCATGGGGTAGGCGAGTTTCGCTTCAGACACGCTCGCGAGGTGTTCCAATGTGCTCGCGATCTCACTCAGGTGGCGGGGGCTGCGCAGCTCGTGGGCATTCGATTTGCGATAGCCACGGATTATGGCGATGATGCCCATGGCAATGATCAAACTTGCGGTAGCAGCGAGGTGCCACCACTGCAAGGGTAAAACGCTAGCCCATTGTAGTGCAACGATAACAACCATCAAGGAAACGGAAATCCACTGGCTCTCCGAATACCCCCAACAATAGGGTCGTGCTTCATCACCGCGTTTAAATTCGAAGAAAAACCGGCCGAAATCGTAGCTAATGACATACCACGCCAGGGCTGCACCCGCCGGTGCACCCGTAACCACCAACCCGGTGCCCACCACGACTACAGCGAAGACCCAGAGCGACTCCACCACCTGGATTGGAAACAGACGAACACCGGCGTAATAAGATGCAAAACCTGCATGCACATGCTGATCTGTATAACACACTCCCCAGTTATGCGGCCGACCGTGGCAGCAGCCTGCCATTAGACATCCGATTCGCCCACAAAAAAGGAGGGCTCCCATCCCGAGAATCGTAATGTCTAGATAGGCCAGTATGGGGGCGTCTATAAGCCACAATAGTAATGTTGCCGTGAGAATCGCGCAGATCACTTGGTGGTAGTAGATTAGCCGTTCCTCACCAACGATGATCTTCGTAACCATGGCGAGACTGAAAAAGCTAAAAAGCGTGGTAACTACGAGTGCGGATAACACCCAGTAAGACAGACCGAGCGATGCAGTCAATGATAGCGTGAGGACGACCGCAAACACCAAACCCACACAGCCACACACGTGAAATGCCGACCACGATGTAGGGCCGATTCTAAACACCGGCCGAACAGAGCGATCGAGATACTTATTCAGCAGTTGCCGTAATGTGATGGCGCTCTTCATATGACACCCAGCCTGTTTTTATCGCAAAGGGTATAATCCGAGGTGTGTACTCACCGATTTAGCCAATAGCGTTGACATTATCTATATTTCAGTTATGTACAGCGCATCTTTATACTCGCCAACTAACCGCGAAGCTACAGCGATCGGTGCACAAACTGTTATCACCCTCACCCGTGGATTTGCGTCTCTGTTGGCCGTACTCCCCAACGGGCTCGAAGATGGTGGTGAGCGATCTCTCCAAGCAGCCGTCGTATCCGGGTAACGGCCTCGCGGCCGTCGCCAGTTAATGCAGCCCGATCCCGCGTATTGAGCATCTCTCCCGATTCGAAGAGGTAGTCAGCTGCTTGTTCGCCAAAGCTACGGCCGGCCTCTGCCATGAGTCCCATTTGATGTCCGCGTGCCTGTTGTTCTCGTCTGCGGCTGAGAAAAGTCATGTATCTGCTTTCACCACGGATCATCGCCTCTTCTGCCAGACTCTCGGCAAAGGTGCGTGCCGCGTTCGCCGGTAACTTCTGAGCGCCGCGAACGGCTTGCCTGGCGCGGTTGACTTCCGCGATCACGGTAGTGAGGTTCCTTTGAATAATCGCGATCTCACCCCTAGGTCCTCGAAACAACGCGAGGCTGAGTGTTGCGCGCTCCGAGCGTGAAAAGGGTAACCGCGCGCCGCGCAGATGTACTTGCCAATACCGGAACATATGTATCGCTTCGTGGTACAGTATCTCAGCGAGTTGGGCTTCATCAAGCGCCATCAAATTATCTCCCGCTGTGGTGTGTGCGCCACTACGGCGTAACGCTTGCATATTCAGCCCGATTCGGCCCCTATTGCCATCCGGTGAAAAATAACCTCGTTGGTGTGGATTCGGCTCATCATCGATAACCAACCGCAGTCGGAAAGGGCGCCCCCTGCCGCGTAACCCCACTTCAAGTTCACTGCCATTATGATCATTGCCATTTCGATCTCGATAGGTAAGGCTCGATGCCAGCCGTCGAAGTACCGGTACGATCCAAGGGGCGAACGTTCCAGAACCAGCAAGACGCGCAAGTCGATCCAAGGCTCGGTTGATTCGTTCGCCGATGATGGCAATAACGCCCCGCGGGACGATCACCCGATCGCGTGGTGCGGGTGTCGGTACGCGCTGAATGAAAGCGCCTGACACGACTGCTGGATGGGATAACACGGTCTTATTCTGCTTAGCCTGACACAGGGCGCCGACCTTGGCCGTGTCGACGCTATGCGCTTGTTGCTCAGTGTGCACTGAGGATCGACCAAGGTCTTTGCGTGCAATATCAAACACGCGTTGGACGTGCTGGTTGCCATAGTGGCGTTGTATGTGGTTGATGAAACGCCGTGTATGAATCGTGCCCGATGCCTTAGTCTCAGAGAGTAGGTCTGCGTGTTTTGTCGGTAATGTCCTATCTGTGGGAGATGCCGCTGCCCAAAGCCAGTCGTCCCGTATGGCAGTCGAGCTTGAATAATGGGCACCCGGCGCTGTGCGGTTTTCCGTAGCGCGCTCGACGATAGTCGGTAGACTCCCGTTTTTGATTCTGAAGCGCTTATTGCTCACATTCGACCTCTAATCGCGACAGCATCGACTGAGCTGTGATCAACTGGCTAACATCGCCAAATCCGTCTTCGATGGCAACCTTGCTATCTTATCGAAGGTTAGTCATTAAATGAAGAGCGGAATGGCACTTACTCACGACGAAATGTAGGGTGAGGGCCGCGGAAAATAATAATTATCCAAAATTGCGCCGGATTTTTGCTCAGATTCAAGGCGCGGCAAGTGGCGCATATTGGAATATACAACACTTGCCGTAACGTAGAAGCTGAGCAAAAAGACAAGCAAGGTTGGATAAATATTTTTTTCCGTGGCCCTGAGTCAGCGTTTTTTTACGTAACCCACCAAGCGCTGCGTAGTAACTCAACGTGTACTTGATGAGTGCCTGGCGATGATTGGTGGGTTACGGCGCAACAAATACGCGCCTATCCCACCCTAGATTGGATATGGAGCCGCTTCGGTTTCCGGTCAACGCTCAACTCTAGACTAGCGACGGAAGTAAACGATCTTTGCGATTTAACGCGTCTAGGCGGTTGGTTTGCCGCATCGCCCTTTGTTAACCAACTCGCGTGCTTGGGTATCGGAGGCGCATGTTGCGGCCCGACGAATCCTTTGCGATGGCGTGGTTATCCCCATTTTCATTATTCGACTCTTGAATCTATTGAACGTAGGAGTAAAATCGGTTGTAAAGAACGAAAAGAAAGGCTTATAACGAATCATCAGAGGCCACTCCTAGGCCATTTAAACGCGCGTCTCGGTAGCGCGTGTAAACATGCACTAGCTCGGAAAGCGAAACGGTTTCATGTTAAATACGAACGAAGGGAATCGTTATGATAGGCATTAGGCTACGCCGTGTTTTGCTACATCTGAGCTTAGGGCCACGGAAAAAAATAATTATCCAACCTTGCTTGTCTTTTTGCTCAGCTTCTGCGTTACGGCAAGTGTTGCATATTCCAATATCCGCCACTTGCCGCGCCTTGAATCTGAGCAAAAATCCGGCGCAATTTTTGGATAATTATTATTTTCCGCGGCCCTTATTCCCCGCCGACACAGTCACTTTCTCCAATAGCGATAGGCGTCGTGGATGATGCCGTGCTCGCTTGAGATATTCGTCTATGACAGCAAACCTCGCGAGTTAAAATCTTTCATGTCAATGTTATGCTGTTTCGCTCTGCAAGGAGGCTGCGATTAACTTAACGATATCAATTAAGGTTTGTTCGTTATCTCTTGCGGGCCTTATCCTCTCTACCGCGTTCTCCCACTCAGTCAACGGAGCACCGCTTGAGGTGCGAGGCATTTATGCCGAGGAGTCGGGGAGGGTGTCATTGCTTGTGGAGTTGCCAGCGAACGTCACAGCGGATACAAAAAATATCTACCTTGTGGAGGACGAGACCGCGAGCGTTCCCGCGAACACTATTCAGCCCTTCAAATTATCTGACTGGAGTTTACGCTATATTATTAGCGTAGACGCGAGCGGTAGCATGACGAGCAGCGGTGATATGCCCCTTAGTGAAACTCAAGACGCGCTTAAGACACTATTCGCTGAAGGAGGGTTCAGATCACAGGATAGGGTTGCGTTAATCGCGTTTGAAGATCGATCCAGAATACTACATTGGTTTGATGATAAAGCCGAGGACGCGGAAGAAGCCATTGATCGACTGGTATGGCTTGGCGGACAAAAAACCATACTTTACCAGTCGCTTTATGAATCCCTGGAACACTTAGAACACGTAGATGATGAGCCGCGAGAACGGCGACGAATTCTCGTCATATCGGACGGGAAGGATGAGGGCAGCGAAAAAACGTTCACGGAAGTACGAGAAAAAGCGCTGGAGATGGGCGTACAGATTGATGTGGTGGCGAGAGTGCGCAAGGACCGAGTGGAGGAAGACCTTCTACAAGGTTTCGCGCAAGACATACGCGCATTGGCGGACGAAACGGGGGGAGTATTTGCATACGCGGAACCTGGAGGGGTTTTTGACGGCATTAAACAAATTGTAGATAGCGTAATGTTAAAAACCGTTGTCGAGTTCAGCCGTGATATCGATCCCGAACATCGAAAGACTCAACGCGTTGGTGTGTTGTTAAGAGATGAAACCGACGTCGTGAGTACGATACCCGCGGAAATACCAAAGACGCGACGTCCCCTAACCTGGATTTGGTTACTCGAACTCATTGGGGGCTTGCTAATCCTGACGGTTGTCGTCATGGTTTGGCGTCGTCAGGCGGGCACCAAGATTGAATCGGACGTCGTCCCCGTCGGATCCGGTCAACCAGAGCCGTCCATCGAAAAGAACGTTGCTCCGGATAGGGGAAGGGGGGAGACCATCGTCAGTGAATGGTTTCCGAAACCGAGCTCCGGCCATCCCGCGGCCGTATTGCTAGGAACAAGCGGACCGCCCTCGGGGAAGCGTGTTGCTATCGAAAAATCAATGTTTCGTATAGGGGCAAATGCCGATAACGATTTATGCATCGAAGATGACGAATACGTATCTGATCACCATGCTCATATTCTCTATCAGCGTGGTTCGTTGTTGCTGTATGATGAACATTCTACTAACGGCACTTATCTCAATGATGATCGGCTCAAAGATAAAGCTGCGGCCGTTCATCTGGGAAATCGTATTCGCGTCGGTAAATCGTCGTTCAAGGTTGTCGACGGTGAATCAGGCTAGGGCTACGGTGTGTCGTTGTAATGTGAATCGTGGGGTATAGGAAAAGCCGATTCTAAGTGTATCGGGTATAAATTTACGCAACGTTAGATCTAAATATCAGCGCAGGAAGGCTGTTATCACGTGTTAATATGCGACAGGAGGGTGTTATGGGAAGCGCAGAAGCTCGTGCCGGGCATCGGTGTGATGCTGGCCTACATTATATGGATCCGAATTGGGATACGTGTCCTTATTGCGAAGCTGAAAAGAGATCCAAAGAAAGAACAAAACCCGAGGTGTTTTCCGCTTCGTCGGAACGCCGTACGCGCGTGGGGGAAAGTCCCAGCGCAGAGAAACCAAGCAGTAGGATGACCAAGGAGATGCCTTCGTCGGATGAGTACGGGCCAAGCGTCGGCGGAGAAGAGCGTCGCATCGTCGGGGTATTGGTCACCTACACATGGCAGACTGAGGGGCAACTTTTCCCAATCCGAGAAGGTAAAAACTATATCGGCGCAGGTGAGGTGAGTAGCGAACCCACGCATCGCCCTTGTGATATTCAGATTTCCTATGATTCTGAAATGTCGCTCGAGCACGCATTGATATTAGTTAGGCGGGGTCACTACGATATCATCGACCAAAAAAGCAGTAACGGCACTTTTTTGGACGGTGAAATGATCCCCATTTCGGGGACCGCATTGGGAAACTATCAAGAGATAAAAACGGGCGCCACAGTTTGGACCTTCATTCGAATCGAACCGCCATTGACCAAGGCGAAAGCCCCGACACCTAAACAGCCAAAGACGTCGGAACAGCCAAAACCGCCTAGAGGTCCCATTACCGAGGTTCCGTAATGACGTGACTTTGTGCGAAGCATACCCGTTAGCGATCACAATAGCGTAGCGACGAAGCCAGCTGTTAACTCAAAATCCTCGACAGCGGTTAACACGCCACTTAATGAAGGCTTCTGTCCGCTGAAACGATAGGGAGAAAACCAAGTGGACACGGTAGGCGTATCTATTGAACTTCCTTTAAAGTGGGGTGCCGTCATTGTTGTTACGATTAGTTTCGCTGGATTGGCGTATCTTTTTCGCGAGCAATTCAAGTCCTTTCTCAAGGATGCTAAAAAGCTTGTTTTGGGGATTGGGCCAGTGCGCCTCGAACTCGAGCGGTTAGACAAAGTACAAGACCAGATCAACGACGCCGGCGTTGCGACGACACCATCTACCGCCGAGAGTATGGCCCTACGGCAGCGGCCTGATTTCTCGGCGCGTGATCTTGTCTTACAGAACTGGGGAAGCCTAAAACAGTTAGTAAGCGACGTAGCGGCGCAAAAAAATGTCCCCTTTACGCCTTCCATGTCGGTAACTGAAGTTATTGAACGCTTGCTGGACGAAAAATTGATTCCCAGCGATATCGCTGAGCCTATAGTCGTATTGTACGAGGACGGCAAGGATGTTTATGAAAAAAGCGCCGAAGCTGAAAAATCCTATGCGCTGGCGTATGCGGAGCTTGTTAATCGCATCATTGACGGTATGATGTCTGGGGCCATCACAGCGCCGGATCGCAAGCCGGAAAAACCAAAGCCGAAGCTTGAGCGGCACACCCGTGTGAGTAGTTACTTTCTACGACCGAGTCCGGGGCATCCAACGGCTGTGCTCGTTGGGGTAAGCGGCGTTATGAAAGGCAAGCGATTAGCGATTGAACAAGAAATCTGCCATATCGGCGCGGGTCCGAAAAATGAACTGGTTATACAGGGTGACGATTATGTCTCCCACAACCACGCCACGGTACAGTATAAGGCCGGTAGCTTGTATCTCGTCGATGAACATTCGCGTAATGGTACGTTTCTTAACAAACATCAGCTATCGGATAGGCCGATGACGCTCTCGCTCGGCGATGTTATTCGTATGGGTAACTCGACGTTGTGCCTGGAACAAGCGGTGCGAAGTGATGTGACTCCGACCAGACCAATTCGAGGGGACGATGGATCAGTACCACCGTTGGAGCCTGTACCGTGAGTTGGTCATCACCTACAGAAAGACTGAAAAATACTCGGGAAAGGACGAAATGGCTTTTGCTTGCGCGTTAGCCGCATAGGTATACCCTAACGTTGCATAAAAAATTAGGCTCAGGATCTTTTAGAGCGGTATATAAGGGCCGAACGGAGTATTTTATGGATTGAGCTTAGCTCACTCTAAGTGAATTCCAGAAAATGCGAGTATCGGCCCTTATAGGCTGCTATAAAAGAAGTAATGCGGTTCTGAGTCAATCTTTTATGCAACGTTAGGGTGTAGTGTTACGCGAGCGACAGCCGATTAAGAAAGCGATAGGAGAAAAGTGAATTCGGCCGAATTACCTTACGAAGTTGCCGCTCGTTCCGAGACTGGCTACGTCCGTAACGAAAATCAAGATCGAATGAGTAGAGCCCGTGTTGCCTTGGGAGAAGCCTTTATCGTTGCTGACGGGATGGGTGGGCACAAGGGTGGAGCAATTGCCGCGGAACTCACGGTTAAAGGCCTGCAACAACACCTAAGTGAAGCGCCCTCTGAATTGTCCGTTATGGAGGCGATACGCGCCGCATTTGAGAATACCAACCAAACCGTATTCGAAAAAGCGCATGCCGATGACCCGCAGACAGAAAATATGGGGTCGACCGCTGTCATGGCGTTGCTGTCCGGCGGAAAAGCGCGCATAGCTCACGTCGGCGACAGTCGCGCTTATCTCTACCGCAATAGAAAGTTAACTCTACTCACGAAAGACCATACCCAGGTTCAGAAAATGGTCGACGCTGGCATGCTTACCGCGCAAGAGGCGCGAAGCCACCCCAATGCGAGCTTGCTGCTCCAAGCTATGGGTACGCGGCCTCAGGTTGATACCGATATTAGCAAGGAAATCGAACTCAAAGACGGCGACGGCGTTTTGCTATGTTCCGATGGCTTGTCGGGCTACGCGGATGACGTGGAAATCGAGTCTGTTCTGCAGAGTGGTGTACCGGTTCAAGGGATAGCCGACGAACTTATCCGGCTGGCACTAGGAAAAGGCGGCGAAGACAATGTTACGGTTCAATTCATTCAATACGGCAAGCGGCGAGAAGCCATAGAACGCTCGGTTAACAATAGTACTCAGAGTGCACCTAGTAAGAGAGGCAGTGGAATAGGTAGCGTATTGTTAGCATTTGTAGTCGGAGCAGCCATGGTAGCTGGAGGCTCGTATTGGTATTTGCAGGAACAAGAACGGAAGGCGAAGGATCAGGAGAATAAGCTAACGAGTGAGAAAAAGGCGCTGGAAGGCGAATTCGCGAATACTTTACAGCGTCTGGAGGAAGCGGAGCAGACCTTCAACGTCAGCGCGTCCGATGCGGGCAAGACGATAGAGCAGCTGAACAAAAAACTGTCAAAGGAACAACGCAACGCACAAAACTTACGCAAAGAACTTGAGAACGTAAAGGAGGAAGCAGCGGCAAACATTTCGAAGTTAGAAACACAAGTCAATGAACTTGAGAAACAACTATTGATCGTAAGTGAAGAAAATGTATCCAATAAATCCAAGTTGGATAATGTAACAAAAGAACTTAATGACCTGAAAGAAAGTCATGATGTAAATATTGTCTTTCTCTTCCGCGATCCCGCGAAGGGGACTTTGCAGGCGAATCGGTTGCTTGAACTTCAGAACCAAGCAATGCCCATCCAGATAAAAGTCGCCAAGATCGATACCTTCCAAGGGTTGTCTACGACCACAACACCTACCACGACTGAAATTTATTTTCCGCCAAATAGTCAGGAGGAATTGGGGTCGACGCTAAGAAAGATGCGTCAATCGTATCCTAACGCAAATGCAACAACGTATCCTGACGGGAAACAACGGCTACAACAGGAAATCGAGAATAAGTATGGGGATAAACATATTCTCGTGATCGTAGCGGCCGAGGTTGCTAAACAAACCGAGACCTCCGAAGAAAAATGAATGGCGTAGACTGGATTACAGAACGAGACCCAATAATACGATCCCCGGAGGCCTCGTCGTGTTAGCTGTCGCTATTGCTCGAAACGAGCTGCCGAGTGGTTAACCCAACTGGAGGCGGGCGTTGAGCCAACTTGAGGAACGCCAAGTGTTGGCGGGCAGATACGAGATTCTGCGCCTGCTTGGTCAGGGTGGCATGGGTACGGTATACCGCGCCATGGATAGAACCCTCCATCGCGAAGTTGCCATCAAGGTGTTGAATCCGCAATACAGCGCTGACCGCACGTTTGTCGCGAGGCTCATACGAGAAGCGCGTGCGATGGCCCGCCTAAACCATCCTAATATAATCACAGTCTTCGATGTCCTTCAGTCAGAAAATATACATGCCATAGTTATGGAGTACTTTCCGGGCAGACCCCTCAACGACATCATTGTTGACAGGGGCAAACTCCCGCCAAAGGACATTCTCAATATCGCCATTCAAGTTACTGAAGGCCTCGGGTACGCACATTCGCAGGGCATCACCCATCGTGATATCAAACCTGGAAATATCATGGTGGATGAGTCGGGAAACGCAAAAATCGCGGATTTTGGCATTGCCGCGGCGACGGGTGAAGCATCGCTTACCCGCACTGGCCAGGTGGTGGGTACCGCGCAATATATGTCGCCGGAGCAAGCGCGTGGCGAGCATGTTGATAGTAAGTCAGATCTCTTTTCATTCGGAATGGTGCTCTACCAAATGATCACGGGCACAGTTCCGTTCGAAGGCGACTCGAGTTTTGTCATTATTGGCAAACTGGCCTACCAAAAAGGCGAGCTAGACCTTGACCTTCCATCGGATATACCGAAACCACTAACAAGCTTGGTTAGACGGCTGGTCAAACGTAAACCAAAGGCGAGAGTGCCCGACGCTCACAGTTTATGCGAGCTGTTATACCAAGTTGCGGAAGAATTGGATCTTGAACCTGGTCGGATCGACCAATCCAGCGGGGCGAGGCGAAAGACGGCGGTGTTGCCGCCGGAACCGCGCGAGGGAAAGACGGATCAAAGGCCCGGAAAGAATACCATCGGTGTTGCCGTAGCATTCATCGCCCTTATTCTTGTTGCTGCTGGTTTGTTTTACTACCTTGACTCCGAACGCGACGACGGAGGCAAGAAAAAAGGCATTTTACCAGGCGTTATTATCGAGCACCCGGAAATAAGTCGGATGCGCGTTTCGGCTGACAAATTAAAGGGAAAAGTTAAAACCCTCCGTGGAAACGCGGAGCAAGTTAATGCCTCGCTTCTGGCGGCGGATGTTTTTAGAAATGCAAGTCGGTTACAACAGGAGGGTGAGGCGTTTATCGATTCTTTCTTACGTCATGCGGATCAAAATGATTATGAGAACGCGAAAAGGAGCTTTCAAAAGGCGAAGACAACACTAAATGATGCGGAAAAAATGTTTACCGAGGCCGGCCGGCAAGCTCTTGGGATAGCGAAATCCGACTATAATACCCTTTTCGCGGAAGCGCTGAGGCGTAAGGGTGAGGTCGCCGCCGCCCATGAGCGTGCCGATAGGTTAAATGCGAGAAAACATGCTGTCGGACCTTATGAGAAAGCAGTGGAAGAAGGACGTGAAGGCAACACGTTATTAAAGGAAGGTGAGCGTCTTGCTGAGGAAAAGAGCTATCTCGACGCCGAGCAAGGAGTTCGCAATGCGCAAGCACGATATCTAAGCGCGATAGAGTTGTTTGGCAATGCAGCTGAGATATCGCGTCAAGAAATCGATCACCGAGAACAACAACTGGCGAGGCAAAAGCGCGACTATCGTGAACGGCGTAATGGAATTAGAGAAATTAGAGACCGTGTTGCCTCAGCGCGAAGAAAAGCCATCGATGTTGACGCTAAAACATACGCGATCGAATCTTTCAATAAAGCCTCCGACGAAGAGCTAAAAGGCGATGAACTGTTAGGAGCGGCGGATACCCGCGCCAGGCGGGATAACTATGTCGCTGCTCAACGGAAACTTCGCGAGGCGGCGAGGGCTTTGGACGCGGCCCACAGAAGCTATGAGGAGGCCATCGCGAAGGCGATACAACCTCGCCCGCCCACTGAGCGCGATGTTCGTATTGTCAACAAACGGCTACAGCAGCTCGAACGCGCTTATGAAAATCGTAGCCTAGATGAAATAACTCAAATAGCGGAGATGTCGGAAGCGCACGTTCAGTTTTTTCGGGATTTATTTCGAGCGTACTCAGATATTGATGTTTCGATAATTGAGGTCAAGGTAACGGCAGTTCAGGCTTCAGCCATTGTTTCGATCAATAGGTTGATTACTCGAAGCGGGAATCCCGCACAGGCGGGTCCGAGCTGGCAGAGGACGGAAATTAAGATTATGAAGAAACAGGGGAAATGGGGTAAGATAGTTTGGTAATCCATTAACTGAGACTTGCCGGCTGCCGCCTTGAGCCTATCGCGTAGGTAATGTAGAAGCTATTACCGGGTTACAGCGGCAGTGATTAAAGGAATAAAAGAGCTATCGCGTTGTAAGGAGGGACTCTAAAATGGTTCGTAACCGCGTACTTTTCGCTCTGACATTCATCGTCACCCTGATCCTCCCGGTCACCGCATTCGCTGCAGAGGAGTTTAAGGTTACTCCGCTGGATCCAATGGCGCCAGAAGTTGAACATATTCCAAGTGAGAGTGCGGCCGAAAGCGGCCAAGACTTTCGTATCTCCGCACGCGTAACGGATAACAGGGCGGTCAAAGAAGTTGTTTTGTTCTATCGTACGCCCGACGCAGAAGACTATTCGCCTATCCGGATGGAATTTGACGGCGCGGATCACTACGTGGCCACCATCCCGAAGGAACAAGTCCGGGCGCCAAACATTGAATACTATATCAAAGCGACGGATACGGCTGGAAACATAACTTTTCGAGCTGGAAAAGTTGAACCGCTAGTCGTCATCGTTAATCAGCCCGTAATAAACGGACCGGGACCCATAAACGGACAAGAACCTCCCCCGAAGAAATGGTGGTGGGCTGCGGGGGCTGCCATTGCCGCAGCGGTTGTCATTGGATTAGCGGGTGGCGGCGGCGGTAACGGTGGTGGCGGCGATGGCGAAACGGGTACCGTGACGGTAACGGCACCCGCGCCATAAACGCCCTGATTCGCCGGCGATACAGTCGCGAGTATACACCAGGCTACGACTCGTTGCGCGGCGTCGTTGGTCTAGTCATTTATGGCAGAAGCCTGGAGCGGATAACGTGTTGACTGGATCGTGAGTTAACGACACATTCTTGGGTAGGCGCATGAAAGGCATTATAATACGACGAATTCTTACGACTGGCGTTTGGATAGTTCTATTGTCTTTAGCGGGATGCAGTGGCGAAGAGAGTAACGTTGTTATAGGTCCGCCGGATTCCACTGGAGGCATCAAGATACCCATGGATATTCACAAGGCGATAACGGCCGATGGGACGCTACGTGCTTTCGTTTCCGTCCCTGGCGTTGTTGAAAAGCAACCCATGACGGTAGAGGACCTAGACCAAGACCAAATCCCAGACCAAGCAAGGGCGACCATTAGTGGAGTGCCTGTGGGGTCGCATGATTTTACCGTCGAGTTCGCCTTTGAAGCTTTAGATTTTAACGGGACATTCACGCTTGCAAGAGCAACGAAAAATTTAGCGGTTGTCGAAGGCTCCGACAACACCTTAGATTTTGACATTGCGGACTACTCTGACGACTTTGACACCGATGACGATAAGCTCACAAATCTTTTTGAGTTGGAAAATAACCTAGATCCTTCGAGCAAAATCTGCGTTGTAGGTTTCTCGCTCGTTGGTCGTTGCACACTCGGAAGTTAAAACCATTCGCCGCAACTTGAGGCGCTGAATCATTATGCGCTAGCCCGCATTTCACACACCAGATCGTTGCAAACCTCGTAGCCCGGATGGAGCGTGCGGAATCCGGGGACAATGTTGGTAACTTCCCCGGATTCCGCAGTATACGTTGTACCCCGGGTGAAGCTTGCGGAACCCGGGAACGCCGGTGGTAATGCTACTGAACTCCATAGCCTCCATCGGGCTGCGCGGTGGTAGTACCCGAGTAAGCGCTGTCGAAAATAAAACCGCAAACATAGTCGACCCTCCCGCGCTTTAAGTTTGTAGTGAAGTGAAGCCTTCCCGGGTAGTGCCATCAATCGAGGTGTAACCAAAATTTGTTTTTAGTCTCCTACCTAATACATTTCTACCCCTAAAGCAATAGAAAATAACGAAAACGCGACGACGTTCACGTTCTCGCACCTGATCTAGACCCTAGTCAAGCCGACACAGAAACAAACGGGTTCGGCTTGAAGAGGAATTTCAGGGTTGGGTAAGCGTTTCGGTTCGGCTATTGTTTTAATCGGTTTTGTTCTCGCTTCACACGTAGCATACGCATGGGACAAATCCGACGCCCTGTGGGAATCGGCTTTCCTCGCGGTGCATACTCTCGACTGGGGGCAGACGCTGGACATCGCGAGTCAGTGTGATACTGGCGCTTATCAAGAGCTCAATCCGTTTCTCGGCCAATGCCCGTCAGTCTCGGAGATAAATCAGTATTTCATTTCGACCGCGGCGCTTCACATCGGCGTTGCCGCACTGTTACCCAATCCCTATCGTAAAATCTTTCAGAAGACGTCGTTTGCCTTGCGCCTTGGCGTGGTCGCTAACAATGCACGGATTGGGTTGCGCGTTAACTTTTAGTTCTCTAATTTAGGTTATTACGATTTGCGCAGGGTGTTAAGTTTGCATTTTTTCAAAATGCCCCCTTAGTCAGGTCAGCTATCTCTGACGCTAAAATAAAATGGAAATGAGCGAGGATATATCGTAAACAAATTGTGAAACAGTTAATCGATAGGACTGTATTGAGGTATTGGTATCGAATGCTAGAATTTCTACATAAAACGTTCGCGACTGCCCATCGGTAGTTAATACGCTAACTACAGTCTCATTATTATTCGCGCCTTTTTCGCTAGATGCAACAATATTCCCATTTCCATCCAGTACGAAAAGATCTAGATCTGCTTGGCCAAAATCGCTTAACGTGAAGCGATAGGTTCCTGTCGCGGGTACGGTTATTGCGAAAATGTCGGAAAGGTCGCTACCCGTATTATTCGATGCGTCTCCTTCAACCGATCCTGTTATCGTAGTCGCGTTTATGATACTTCCGGCCTGAGCGAGGGTATTGTTGGGTTCCTCTTCGGCGAGTGTTCCTCCCACGTCGAAAACATTAGCGTCACCGCCGGCGGCAATGGCCCCGGAGATAGCGGCGGCTGAAGCGCTACTGTTTGGCCGCGCTACGTACACCTCAAAGACACCAGCAGTGTCGTGATCGGCGATGTAGGCCAGCCGCGAGTTGTCTACCGTCCAAACCATCTCCTCTCTAATTCTCGGAAAATCTGCCGCCGCGACGAGATTATTGGATACACGGATTGGGTTATTGGCGGTCGTTGGCGCTGCGCTGTATGCCTCTTCGACATCTGCAGTGTTGTGATCGGCGACGTAGGCCAGCCGTGAGCTGTCGGGCGCCCAAACCAACCATTCGATGCTCGGAGTGTCTACTGCGGCAACGAGATTGTTGGAGACACGGATTGGGTTATTGGCGGTCGTTGGCGTAGCGGTGTACACCTCCCCGACATTGGCGGTGTTATGGTCGGCGCTATAGGCCAGTCGTGAGCTGTCCGGCGCCCAAATCAACCCGTCGATTCTAGGGGAATCTACGGCGGCGACGAGATTATTGGATATACGGATTGGATTAATAGCGGTCGTTGGCCCTGCAGTGTACGCCTCTTCGACAGTTGCTGTGTTGTGCTCGGCGATGTAGGCCAGCCGTGAGCTGTCCGGCGCCCAAGTTAACCAGTCGACTCTTGGAGTATCTGCCGCGGCGACGAGATTGTTGGAGATACGGATTGGGTTCGAGGCGCCATCGGGAGCCACCGAGTATACTTCCTCGACATTTGCCGTGTTGTGATCGGCGATATAGGCCAGCCGTGAGCTGTCGGGCGCCCACGTTAACCAATCAGCGCTTGGAAAATCTGTCGCGGCGACGAGATTGTTGGAAACACGAATTGGGTTCGAGGCGCCATCGGGAGCCACTGAGTATACTTCGTCGGCATTGGCGGTGTTGTGATCGGCGATATAGGCCAGCCGTGAGCTGTCTGGCGCCCAAACCAACCAGTCGACTCTTGGAAAATCTATCGCGGCGACGAGATTGTTGGAGACACGTAATGGATTGGACGCTACGTCTGGCGCTGCCGTGTACACGTCTTCGACATCTGCAGTGGTGTGGTCGGCGATGTAGGCCAAGCGCGAGCTGTCTGGCGCCCAAGAAAGTTTCGAGACACTTGGAAAATCTGCCGCGGCGACCACATTATTGGACAACTGGATTGGACTGCTAGATATATCCGGCCTTGCCGCATACACGTCTTCAATATCTACAGTGCTGTGCTCGGCACTGTACGCTATCCTTGAACTATCTGGCGCCCAAGTAAGACCAAAGGCTGTTGGGAACGCCGCCGCTGGTAGAACATTATTTGAAACCTTTACTACTTCTGAACCATCAACTAAGGCGACGTAGACTTCCTGCACCTCGTCTGTGTTTTGGTCAGCAATGTATGCAACATATTTACGATCTGGAGAGATCGCAAACGACTCGACGTCGCCCCCTGCCGTCATAGATCCGGAGAGTTTCGTAATACTGTTATCCGTTAGATCGACTTTGAATAGTTCAAAGACCTCGTCTGTAGTCTTGTCGGCCGTAAAGACCACAAAATTCTCGACGGGTGTGTCAAATCGATCATCGGGGTCTGATCCCGCGACTGATTCGCTAAAGTTGCTGAACATATCGGAGTCGTCGTCTGGAAAAGTATACCCCTGCCCATCGTCAATAGTGACGCTCAGCGCGTCGCCGGGTATCGCTTCCTGTTCCCGAACGAGACTCGCGACTTGTACGCCAGAGACAGCCAATTCAATACTCAATTCAATGTCATGAGTGGTGCCCGAGGAAATGTCTTCTACTGAAACTATAATCGCACTCGGGTCGCCAATTTCACTTGTAGCCTGCACGCCGCCATCAATGGTAACCGTCGCCTGTAGCGCGCCAATGTTAGCGAGTAGCGTTAAATCAATGTTAGTTGGTTGAGCAAAACTGAATTCAATAGGCGGCGAGTCGGTTTCGTCATCGGGATTCGTTTCACGCGTGAGTTCCATAAAATTCGAAAAGCCATCGCCATCTCCGTCAGGGTATTCGTAGTTATCCGCGTTAAACGCCACCGGTGGATTATTCGCCCCCGATGAGATGTTTTGCGTGATCACATCGGAACGTGACAGAGACCAACGCTGCGGTGTAGGGATGTTCTCGGTGAATTCGAAAACGACTTGGAACGAGTGATCACCCGTCAACAGCGTAATTTCCCCCGAGGCCTGTCCATCCGCGATACTAAGTTTTTCGCGACTGTTATCGTCACCATCGACGATGAGATAGGCTTCCATTTCGCCACTGTCGGGCAATTGCTGGCGTAAGAAAGGCGCTGGAAATGTAACATCGACGTTGTTGCTCTCGGATAGACCGCGACCACCATCCGTGTCGGAACCACACCCGGCGATAAAAAGAATCAGGCCCGCCAAGCTAACTATCGTCAAGCGTGTTATGAAGTTTCGTTTATTCATTAAATCATCATCCCTGACGTTTTCAGGTGCTGTCGTAAAACTATAATGTTAGAGAAAGGAATCGCGCAGTCTCACGGTTTGCTCTGTTAGGCTCCGTGTTTGCCAATGAGCGGTCACTTTCGGGGAGCGTTTCTCCTTTAACCCATACAGCGTAGCTGGCTTTCGACGTCGGCGGATTAGTTCTAAACGCCGGGAATTGCGCGCGACGAGCGAGAAAAAGATAAAAATCTAAATTCCACCCTTATCGTTAATCTGCGTTATCGATAGCCCTACGTACGATGATAGCGTGTACTACCGACTTACAAATCTTGTAATACATCTTGTCACAGAAATCAATCGTTTCACGCCGCTGCCTTGAAACGCGGATACGTCTCCTCCGAGATCTACCGGTGCTGCAATGATAGTTAAGTAATAAGGTCGGAAATGAAGTAGCGGAGATGTGTTTAGATGCCGCGGGTGATCCGTTGTACGCGGTATATGTTTAGCTAAACTGTTTCCAAGCCTCGTCAGAGGCTATAGGCCGCGCATTGACTGGCATCGGTTTCATAGCAGACGTGTTGTTCTTGTCCGTAGACTTTACCAATCGGGCGAGCAGAACGTTCGCGACAATCGGCTTTCCCATCTCTGCCTCGTGGAACCCGACTTGTTTAGCATGACACTTTCACCGTCCTAATCAGGTCGTACCCATAGCCCCGAATTTTTGCGGATCAAGGCCAGAAGATCCGCCAACGATGTTATCGATACGACCTCGAGTTTGCCAATTAAGGGCCGCGGAAAATAATAATTATCCAAATATTGCGCCGGATTTTTGCTCAGATTCAAGGCGCGGCAATTGGCGCATATTGATATATGCAACAATTGCCGTAACGCAGAAGCTGAGCAAAAAGACAAGCAAAGTTGGATAATTATTATTTTCCGTGGCCCTAATACCGCGAGCGCGGCGAAAACGAAGCGCATCCATAGCAATCGGATCGTGAGCGAACTGAAGCTGCATCGAGAATAGCCGACGAGGGTGGTAATGGTATGTGCCCGCTGTTCTTAGCGCCTGAAACGTCCAAGGGAAATGCCTTGACTTGGCTTGATAAAGAAACCAGAATCGTAAAATAACCATAAGGAAGCGAAAGGAACTTAGTCGGTTAACTTCGTGGACACGTCAAGCGCCGCCCACAATTCGAACAATCAAAAATACCTCATTTACAAGAGGGGATAGCGAGTGATGCGACGGAACACGCAGGAACCGAGTAAAAGGTGAGTTCATGGACTACTTCGCGAACTCGCAGCACCATCTCCTCGCAGAATTAGAACGAATTGATCTGCTCATTCGGTCGTTGGTTGCGTCGAGCCGCAGAGCGTTTTCGGACGATGAGCAGTTTCGTGGGCTCTACATCTCAGAACAAGAGTTAGAAGCGCTGCTCAAGCGGCCCATTGGCCGCCCGTCGTGGACGGTTTCCGGCGAGGATGCCGGCCAAAATCCTGACTCAGAGCTAAAACACATCTCAGCGGAGATCCAACGGAAAAAACAACACAGCTTAGACCGGGGCATAGCGTTGCGGCTTGAAACGCTACGCCGTAGTTTTGGGCTGACGCAGTTTGATATCGATACACTTCTCATTTGTATTGCTGTAGAGCTAGACCTTCGCTATGAACGGCTTTACGCCTATTTGCATGACGACGTTACGAAAAGAAAACCGAGTGTCGACTTAGTGCTCAATGTACTAGTGCCTACGCTGGACGAAAAGCTTGCGCTACGACAGCGGTTTTCAGTGGACGCGCCCCTAATTCGTCACCACGTGGTGGATTTCGTCGAAGACCCTTCTATGCCCAACCCTCCACTGCTGGCGACCTATTTGAAAGCCGACCCCCGCATTGTGGGTTTTTTACTGGGTTTCGATGACATCGATGATCGGATTCGCGACACCACTACCCTAATCGAGGCTGAAGAAAGCAGTGATGGTCGATGGCTAAACAAAGAGATGATGTTTCGGTTGCGTGGCCTTCGCGACCGAGACATGGCGCAAGGGCAATTGGTTATCCATCTACGAGGGCCCTACGGCATTGGGAAGCAAAGTACTGCCGCGGCCATTTGCGCCGAAAAAGGTCTCAAGCTCTTAGTTGTAGATTTGTCACGCCTGTCCAGTGATCGTCTTGTGTCGCTTGATACGGCCGTTCGCCTCATCATTCGCGAAGCGCAACTACACCATGCGGCGTTGTATTGGCAGGGCTTTGATATGCTATTCGAAGATAAGAACAAACAACTGTTTGAAACCTTTACGCGGCACCTCGAATGTTCCCCGTCGTTGATATTTCTCGCCGGTAAACGGCTTTGGGAACCACGCGGCCCACTGAGGGGCTTGTCGTTTACGCGGCTCGATCTTGCCGGCCCAAGCGCCGAGGAGCGAGTCAAGGCCTGGGGCGCCGAATTGAATGACAAGCACGACCTCGAACCGAATATCGACATTGCCGAAATCGCGTCAAAGTTTAAATTTACCGCCGGACAAATCCGAGATGCGGTGGCCACAGCGACGAATTTGGCCACGTGGCGGGGGGCCGAGTCAAGCCCCATTTCCAAGAACGATCTCTATGAAGCCGCACGACGACATTCGAATCAAACACTGAGCACGCTGGCGCGTAAAGTCACGCCAACGTATCAGTGGGATGACATCGTGCTTCCCGTGGACCGTGTTGAGCAGCTAGGCGAGATCTGTAACTACGTCACGTATCGTGGCCGCGTTTACGGCGAATGGGGTTTTGGCGGCAAACTCGCGCTCGGTAAAGGGCTGAGTGTCTTGTTTGCGGGGCCGTCGGGGACGGGCAAAACCATGGCTGCCGACATCATTGCCGGCGAACTCGGTCTCGATCTTTACAAGATCGATCTCTCAACGGTGGTGAGCAAGTATATTGGGGAAACAGAGAAAAACCTCTCCCAAATCTTCACCGAAGCCGAGACCTCCAATTCAATACTATTTTTTGACGAAGCCGACGCGCTCTTCGGCAAACGCAGCGAAGTCAAAGACGCCCACGATCGTTACGCCAACATCGAAACGGGGTACCTGCTCCAGCGAATGGAAGAGTACGAAGGTGTTGTCATCCTAGCAACCAACTTTCGTAAAAATATGGACGAAGCCTTCGTGCGGCGTTTACATTTCACCGTTGAATTTCCCTTTCCCAAGGAGAATGATCGCCGCCGCATTTGGGAGGGCATCTGGCCCGCCGCCACGCCACGCGACCCAATGCTAGATCTTGAGTTCATGGCGCGCCGCTTCGACGTCACCGGCGGCAACATACGCAATATCGCGCTTGCTGCCGCCTTCCTCGCGGCGGATAACGGCAGTTTAGTCGATATGACCCACCTCATTCGCGCGACTCAGCGTGAGTATCAAAAGATGGGAAAGATCATCACAGAAGGAGACTTCGGCCATTACGGGAGCGCGGAAACGACACAGTAATCGCGAACGAGTGTCAAAACCATACTTTAAAAATATACATAAGGTGGATTAAGCGTAGCGATCCCACCGAACGGTGCGGACAAGATAACAAGGAGTATATAACAGGACGCCAACACAAGTAGGTACGTAGCAAGTCCAAAAAAAGAAGGCGGCTAGATTAAGCACGGCGAATCCGCAATGTCGCCCGGTTTTTATGCTAGCCCAGTCTCGGCCGTCGTCCGGCTACAGAAATATTATTCCGGCGCCCGAGTCGCGATGCGCGAAATGGAGACGGAAGAGTGGGGCCCGAGGATTGGATGCATGGCCCCATTGCGGCGGAATACGCTGCGCTATTCCGCCCTACGGGCTTCAAACACTACTACAATGAAACCCGCGCCCATGGGTCATTGGACGGCAGTACGCCCGAACAAAAAGCCGATCCCGAAAGTATAAGTCCAAACGTCGCCAACCTTGAACGCTATCGATGGCAAAAACACTGCCGTGGACTTTTTCAAACGCCAATGGCTGCTTGGCGTACGAATTCGCAACACACAGGTTAAGATTTTCAAGATACTTTCACGTAGTAAGTTCCGCGTCCCGTGCCTTTTGCCTCAATAAGATTTAGCTTAACGAGCTTATCAAAATCCAATTTTCGAGATGCAAGACTACGCTCTGATATGCTGCCATATTCACGTTGGGTAATACTGCCGTGCTCCTCAATATAATCTAGTATTTGCCTGTGATGAACCTCAAGACGAGGGCTCGCTACTGATTGCTCTGGCAATATTTCGCGAACACGCTGTAACTCATCCAAAATACCATCAGCGAAATATTCCAACCACTCAGAAAAATCTATGTCTTCTGCTAGGTCATAGTAATCACCCTCTAAACCAACGGTTTTGAAATATCGTGTAATATTACGGTTATAATAATTCTCAAAACTGAATATCTCGAATAAATCCAGACCAGCCTTTCCTAAAATCGCTGTGGTGAGAAGGCGCGTTGTTCGACCGTTGCCATCAATGAAGGGGTGAATAATGACGCACTGACGATGAAATATGCCAGCTAGAATAATCGGATCAATTTTTCCAATGTTGCCCTTAATAAATTTGAACAAATCCGACGTTAATTTCCTAACATCTTTACTATCTGGCGGAACAAATACAATCTCGTCAATATTTCGAGGATTGCGGATAATAACGGGGGCTTTACGCAAAGCACCGCAATGTGCTGGATTATCCATCAGTCCTTCGACTACCTGCCCTTGAACTTTCTCAAGTGTTTTTACACTGAGATGAAACTTACCTGAGCGTACTTCTCCATATAAAGATTGTAGTGTTTTGTTGTAATTCAGCACTTCACGTTCTGTTTCACGAATAGTCTCTTTCTGAGTTTTAAGCAAGCGCTTTACATCGGTAAGCGGCAAGGGATTACCTTCAATGCTGGTAGAAGCGTAGGAGGACAGCTCTCTAGCATTAATCTCAAGCTTGGCTAACTCCTGATTACTCAAACTAAAGGATCTGATTTCCCCTATAGACTCGCCAATTTCACGAATTGTTAGGAGAAGTTTATTGCTAATGGTGTATATTGGCTTCCAGGACATAGCCTTAAATTAGCCGATAATTAACCGTAAATCAAGAAAATAATTAGCCGGAATATAGCCTTAAATTGGCCAATATTAATCAAATATCTCCTTCCGAATAGAAATAACCCAGTAAATTGATAGAGTTATTGGAAGTAAAATCATAAACAAAACAACACTATGGAATAAAGGAAAGCTAATCGGGCAAAAGTTGCCGATAAAACATATAAATTATAGCAAATTAAGAGTAAGGCTACAGGTCGCATGATTTACTCACTGGCCTTGTAATTGACGCGGACGCTCGGTCAATGACTGCAAAACTTCGGAAAGGTCGCGTAGGACTAAACCGCTCGCGCGGTATGTGGTCGCACGTCCAGTAGTGAAAAGAGTGAAAAGAGTGAAAAGGGGTCAAAACGGTTTAACGACATAGAATCATGACTCTTGGCAGGATTAAGAAGACGAGCAGGACATGCAGCCACCAAAAAATTGTTAAACCGTTTTGACCCCTTTTCTCCTTTTCTTTTATCTTTTCGATGAGAAGAACGCCAAGCATATGAACGGAAAATCCGCATATCCTTCCGTAGGTCACGTTCCGGGTTACGGGAGCATCGATTGTTGTAGGTGCGAATTCATTCGCAGCTAGCGTTACGCACACTCTAACCTCCAAAACCAGATCGAAGTCGCAAAATTCGATTCGTTTGTTTCAAATCACGCGCGCTAAGGTCTATCAATGCGATGTTAAGGGCCACGGAAAAAAATAATTATCCAACCTTGCTTGTCTTTTTGCTCAGCTTCTGCGTTACGGCAAGTGTTGCATATTCCAATATGCGCCACTTGCCGCGTCTTGAATCTGAGCGAAAATTCGGCGCAATCTTTGGATAATTATTATTTTCCGCGGCCCTAAGGTATTGTCACGTAGCCGTAACCGGCAACGTAACCGACTATGAGTGTGTTTTCATGCCGCATGAATGAATGACACAGATCCCGTTTTCTAGTCTTGAGTTGTGGGTAAAGAGCAGGGCTAGGGCCCGCTCAGTTTTCCGCTTTGAGGCCGAACGCATAAAGTGAGGCGTCTTGTCCTCCCACGTATAGTGTCCCGCCGCTAAACGCGGGCTCGGAATTCAGCGGTGTCATCGTCCATGCAGTCGTAACCCACCCTACATCGGGTGTAGAATCGCTTAAGTAAGTGCCATTCGGGCCTTACCCTGACAACGAAGACTCGATGCGCCGCAGGCGCATTTCCGTTGCGTTTCCAGCGACCTCATGAGGGACACGACGCGATGGTTGCCAATAATCCGCTGGAGTTGCAGGACTGGCTGGCCTGGCCGCCGAGGCGTTACAGCCGACTCGGAAGGATTAGAACTTCTGCGTTGCCTTGAACGCGACAGTTTCGTATCAAGCGCGTATCTCATGGTACGCTCCGATGTATCTCGCAGGCTCCACTTAATGGGTTTTGTCTAATTGCTACTTAA
>CALZJI010000244.1 GCA_945787615.1 uncultured Chromatiaceae bacterium
GTCGGCGGACGCCGGGACGGGCAGTTATATTGTACTCACCGATAGGTTTTAACTTACAGATTTCACCTAGCACTGAAGAAGCTAGGCCTTAAATCGCTTGATTAAAACATCCAGGTTGCCGGCAAGATCGACCGGCAACCCGTCTCTAGTAAGAGGCATTATTGCAGGTTCCAAATGGCGGTGGCACGTAGCCCTTACATCAACGTTGTCCATATACCGTAGCAGACCAAAATTAACGTCTCCTGATTGGTATGGCGGTTGCCTCTTGGCATCGCTACTTCCGAATACCGTACTGGTCAGTTTTTGCTGTTCCATTGCCACGTCCCCGGATGCGGATGATGGGGTTTAAAACCGAATAATTGGCCATGTAATGTACGTGATGGCTAATTTGACAAGTTAGCGCATCGGGTCGGTATAATCACAGC
This sequence comes from uncultured Chromatiaceae bacterium, assembly GCA_945787615.1. Lineage (GTDB taxonomy): Bacteria > Pseudomonadota > Gammaproteobacteria > JAADHS01 > JAADHS01 > CALZJI01. Next base: position 426 of record CALZJI010000244.1, read on the forward strand.
CGATGCAACCGCACCACGCCACCCTTCAGATGCGACTCATGTATTTCGCGGGTTGCGTAATCCGATACTGGCTGGACGTCATTGACTATCTCAAAGAGGACACCGAATCTAGCGTGGGAAGGTCGGCAAACGACAGGTGGCGGGCAGGTTGTGGGTTTGATCTGAGTTACCGATCTCGGAACAGTGCCCCTTGGGTGCGATGAATCAACGACGCCTCTTGGACCGTAAAACCGAGACTCGAACAAAACGAAGTCTATCAAAAGGTATTGACACATGTTGTTTGAATGGATGTTGCGCATATCCGTCAAACACGTTATGTTCTTGCGCGTCGCGATCCTATTGCGCAAAATGGTTCTTGGTAATCGTGACATCGTAGTCGTAGAAGAACCGCAAATTAGCATTACAGGAGACTTATGAGATTACCAGACAAAAAAACCAAGATCATCTGCACCATTGGCCCGGCCTCTGACGCAGTAGATACCCTGGAAAAACTGATTCTCGCCGGTATGAACGTCGCCCGTCTAAATTTTTCGCACGGCGATTTCTCGAGCCACAAGCGAGTTATCGACGACATACGGGCGGCGTCTGAAGCGACCGGAAGGCGGGTGGCCATCATGGCCGATCTGCCCGGGCCAAAAATGCGTATCGGCCACCTAGAGGAAGAGCCCATCGAGCTTAGTGACGGTGATATCTTCACGCTGACCACCGAGGATATTGTCGGCAATCGTGAGCGTGTATCGGTAAGCTTCGCGCGGTTACATCAAGCGGTCAAAACCGACGACAGGTTATTTCTCAATGACGGCCTGATTCATCTACAAGTCATTAACGTCAATGGCCGGAACGTGACTTGTCGCGTCATTGTCGGCGGCGAACTGCGTTCGCGCAAGGGCCTAAACCTACCAGGCATCGACCTCGGTATGTGTGCGTTCACCGAACACGACCGAGCCTGCCTTAAGTTTGCTGTCGAAAACGGCGTCGATGCCGTAAGCCAGTCGTTCGTCGCCTCAGCGGCGGATGTTGAGGCTGTACGCGAAGCAGCGGACGAATTCGGCGCCAATCCCTTCATTATCGCGAAAATAGAACGGGCCGGCGCCTTGGACAACATCGATGACATCTTGGCTGTGAGCGATGGCGTTATGGTAGCGCGCGGCGACCTTGGCGTTGAGATTCCCATCGAGCGTATTGCCATCGTCCAGAAACAGCTCATGGAAATGGCCAACAAGCTAGGAAAACCCGTAATCACGGCGACCCATATGCTGGAATCAATGGTCGAGCATCGACGTCCCACTCGCGCCGAAGCCACCGACGTGGCCAACGCCATACTCGATGGCACGGATTGTGTCATGCTATCCGGCGAGTCAGCCATGGGTAAGTACCCTATAGAAGCCACCGCGATGCTGGCTAACATCGCGGCGGCTACTGAGCCTAATCGTCCTCCACAACGCTTGCGATTTCGAGAGGCTCTCCAAACCTATGGCCAACATGAAGACGTCAATGTTGTCGATCTTATTGCACTGAGCATCCGCTACACGTTAGAGCGAGTCAGCCCGGTCGCCGTCATTGTTCCCACCCGCAGCGGGGGCATGGCGCGCAATGTCGGCCGTTTTCGGCTGCCCGTGTGGATTACAGCGTTCAGCCCCAGCGAAAAAACATGCCAAGATCTGCAATTCTCTTACGGTGTAGACGCTATACGAGTGGACGAAGACCTCGGCGATTGGAATTATTTTGCGCGTGAATGGCTGCGCAACCAGGGCATCACCAGTGGCCTCGCTTTACTCAGCCAAGGGCCATCGGCTGTACGTCCTGCCGCCAACCACCGCTTGGAGATACTGGAACTCGGGGATGAGAGCATGGCCACTACCGCTGAGTAGGCGGAGCGTCCTTACCGCGCCCGAATCGCGCACGCGGCGCTCAGCAGTATATCTTAAAGGCTTGCGTCAACGTTACTTCACGTTTTTGACGTCGATCGATCTCTCCTGGCCGCGCCGTAAAATTTGAGGCACTTCTTCGTGCAGCGATCTCTGACAATGACTTCTATCCGTCATGTAATCCATTCGGTATTTCTTTTCTCGTGACTGCGCCAAAGTCAGGCTGTCCAGGTCGTTGTAATACCATAGCTCGTACATAACATTCCTCCTTTGTAGTGTTATCAAAAATCGCTGGACGATGTCTCTAATGACGCGTGTGCATTAAAAGGCGATTCGCTTCAACGTCACTTAAGGTGCTACGATCCAGGCCGTTACTCCAAGAGAACGCGCCGACGACGCGGTCTCGAGGCGAGATGCGAGCAGACACGTCATATACTTCTTGGTCTATTTCGATAATATAGAACGAACATCCAAATTCCCGTACCCACTGTTGCGCCATTCGGTTTGCCGTTTTCATATCCATCGTCACTGTCCTCCTAGTACTCTCGTGTGTCTTTATTCATGGTATATTTCTTGTCGTCGTAACTGCGATACTTCGTTTCGACACGGTAGTACCCCTATCTAAAGGGCCTCCGTTAGGGGGTCGTGCGGGGCTGGGCCTTGGAATCCATGCGCTTGTTCTAGGTGATCGCGGTCTGGTTATCGGGTCCGAGCATGCGGATGCCTTTGCGGGCCCCCCGCAGCGATGCACCGTGTGTGGTCAGCGCCGTCTCCTCGGTTGGGAGCCCGCCTTCGAGCCGCAGCTCCCCGAAGCGGATCTCCACCAAGTTCGGAATGATGATCGACGCCCGAATATCAGTGATCATCTTAATTCTGGGGGACTCCGTCACTGCCTGGTACTCGAGACCGGCGATCAAGTAGGCGCCGAGAGCTGTCATCGCCGGTCCTGGTGAGAATTGCGGGCTAGCCCCTTAGACGGTTGCCGGAACGCGGTAGTGAATACGCAGAACGAACAGGAGTCCGCGACCGTTCTTCTAGATGACGCGTCCAACGAGACCTTTGTAAGGATTCCATGTCATCAATGGACACATAAGACCATTTTTCTCGTTGCGCAAAAAGTTTATTGACGAGGGCAATGTTAAGATTGTGACCGGGTTTGTGAGCATAGTAATCTCCAAGTATCGGCCCGCCCGCAAGAGATAGATCGCCAATACAGTCGAGCACTTTGTGTCGAACGAACTCATCGGCGTATCTAAGGCCCTCACGATTGGCGACACGGTCGCCGTCGACCAGTACCGCGTTTCGTAACGTCCCTCCTTTTGCAAAACCTCGTCGTCTTAACGCCTCGAGCTGATCGTTAAACCCAAACGTACGCGCCGGGGCAATTTCCTTCATAAAGACCGCTTGATTAATGTCTACGGACAGCGCTTGCGTCCCAACCATCGTGTCGGGGAAATCAATGCTTACAGTCATCCGGGGTCGAGCACTCGGTACCAAGATTGCAAATCGGTCGCCTTCGCGTACTTCTACAGGCTTGAAAATCCAAATGCCGTTCCGTTGTGCCGCAACGGGAACGATCCCGGTTTGCGTCAGGGTTGAAACAAAAGGTTCTGCGCTACCGTCCATGATGGGTACTTCTGGACCATCAATACGAATAATGGCATGGTCAATACCGCAACCGTGCAGTGCCGCCAACAGATGTTCTACGGTACTCACTGTCACCCCGTATTCGTTACCTAGGACGGTCGATAAATACGTGTCTACGACGTTATACCAGCGCGCTAGTACAAGGCCTTGTCCTCGGGGCACATCCGAGCGCATGAAATAGATACCGGTCGCTTCCGGATTGGGTTGAATGACCATAGATACTTTTTTTCCTGTATGTAAACCGACACCGACGTAAGGAATTGATTGGCTTAACGTGTATTGCTTTCCACTTTGGCCGTTAACTTGATCTCTCATAATTCGATACCTCTATGACTACGTTCGTGACCGCAATCTAGCGCGCGGAATGACCTACAAAAAATTCGAACCGTGAGAAAACTCTACACTGCGACATCACAAAACGGTCAATCACTAGCTGCCATGTGGTTGTCTTTAGAGAACGTGCTATGCCTAATTGAAACGGACGCAGGATTTATTGCTTTTAAATGAGGGGTGTTGGAGCGAAGTGCGCCATGGCGATACTAGGGCGTTATACGCCAGAGAAGAGGCGCTTTACCATTTACCGTCGCTACCACGAGTACCATAAAAACTACGGCATTGAGTCTTGATTTTAAACCGCTCTTTATATTGTATATTCAAGGGAGGGAATTTAATGCATAAACGACTTCCATCGCGATACGCTGTAGCGCTATAGTGACCTAAACTCGGTATCAGGAACAAACACGAAACAGTATGCGCGGTACGACTATTTCATCGGGGGCATTGTTAATTGCTAAGGCTCTGGGGAGCCGGCCCTAACTAGGAGTCAAATTGAATCTTAAGATAATACCAATTGCCCAGGTGATTATTGTGGCCGTGTCGATGTTGTTAATAAAGTTATCGATATCGACCGGCCATATAGATGGAGAGTGGAAGTTATCGTTGTCAGCTTTGCTAAGTGCCATTGGTATTGGGCTAGTATTTGCAGGCGGTAACGCCTTTATTAAATCCAAAACAACTGTAAATCCTATGCGCCCGGAGGATTCATCGGCCCTGGTCGTCAAAGGTATTTATAGAATTTCGAGAAACCCAATGTACTTAGGGTTCGTGGTGATCTTATTGGCATGGGGGGTCTTTCTCGGTAGTGCCCTCGCTTTTTTAATGCTCCCTATTTTTGTTTGGTATATTAGAACATTTCAAATACTCCCGGAAGAAAAGGCTCTTGAAGATAACTTTGGTGAGAACTACAAGGTGTATAAGTCAAAGGTAAGGAGATGGATCTAAATCGTTCGCCATGTGACAACGAACCCGGCCGCTCGCAAAGCGACTGCGATTTTTTTTTGCTAAAATACAATGAATAGTTGCGCTACTCGCGGTTTTTCTAGGATTCAAGAAGAACAAATCGCGATCTGCAGTAGGTTATAAGAGGTAAATACGAGTGACGATTGGACGAATTGAATCCAGTGCCTGCGGGCGCAATGAATATACACGCAGTGCTGCCCATCAAGCGATTAAAAATCCGGAAGTTCGCGACATGGTTGAAGCGTTGTTGTTTTATTTCGAACGGCGCAGCCAAGACCAGCCTGAAATTTTACGGCCGTCAGTATAGTCGCTAGACTCATAGCTCGGTTTACCCCCGAGATCGATTAAAACAGGCGAGGGAAATGGTCGGTCCGAAAACCCGCATTCTCCCCGTCAACTGAAAGTTCGAATTCCGCTCCGATGTTTTATAAGTTGAAGGACGTGCAAACCAACTTTGGTCCGGGCGTGCTTGACGAAGCACTGTATCTTATCGATTCGGGACCGCCGATCACGCCTATGGTTCAGCGCGGCGGCGAACTCGTTACAGCGGTTATAACCAATCCCGGATCAAAGCCGTTTCGGGTTTACGTTCGCGTTCGCAAGAATAAGCGCGCTAAGGAGATCGCAGGGGAATGCACGTGTTATGAACGACGAAACTGCAAGCACGTCGCGGCGGTGTTGCTAAAAGCGCTTCTGGACGCCGAAGAAATATCCGATGATGTATTCGACACCGACCTGTCGCCGCGACGGGGCACATCTAAATCGGGGAATTATGAGCGAACCGCCAGCGTCCGGCAGCGCCTGACCTATGTGCTTCAATTGGACGACGCCGTCAGCGACGGCGTTGCTGTGGAGACGTTATCGGCGCGCGTTCTTAGGAGTGGCGGGTATGGCGAGACGCACTACTACGACCCTTCCTCAGTTTTACGCGGCGCGCCACCGCGTTTCCTGTCACCGCTAGACCGCGAGTTGTTGGCTGAGCTGGCGAAAGTAGAGTTGCGCGAGTTTGGCTACATCCCTCACCTTAGCGGCCTAACAGGGGAACGCCTGCTGGCGCGGGTGCTGGAAACGGACCGTTGTTACTTTGAGGACCTTGCCGAACCGCCACTACGCCGCGGCGCGCCGCGTCGGATTACATTTCGATGGAGTACGGACGAATCGGGTAATCAATCGCCAGCGTGGACGTTTGATCCGGAGGCTTCCCATGTGTTTCTTCTCGCCGCTCCTTGGTATCTGGACGGTGTAGCCGGCATATGCGGCCCCGTCGAAACCGATTTGCCCAACGCGTTGGCGGTGGAGCTGCTACGCATGCCGCCTGTCGCTCCACGACGCGTGACGGAAGTGCAGAACGATTTGCGTCGCCGCTTTCCGGGCGCGGCGTTGGCGCCGCTGCGGAAATTCGAGATCGTGCGACTTCCACCCACGCCGCCTACGCCTTGTCTACGCTTGCTCACCGAGACCATAGAAGAGGACGAGACCACGGAGGTCTCCGCCATTGAATTGGCGTGTCTGAGCTTCGATTACGATGGGATTCGTATTGGCGGCTTCGGTGCAGCGGTTCGTGTCGACGGAGAGCGTGTGGTGCAAGCGCAGCGCAACGAGGTCGTTGAAACTAGGTATAGGGAGCTTCTCGAAGGTCTCGGTTTTGAATATGACGATGATTTTTCGGAGGCGACGGGCGATGAGCGTTTTTTTCTTTCGGGGGACGACAAAAGCTGGTTGGCATTCCTAATCGATGATTTACCGGGGCTTGAGGCTAAAGGTTGGAGGATCGAGTATGAAGACAGCTTTCGCCACCAGATCGCAACAGCGGACCGATGGTATGGCGAAGTGGATGCGGATGAGGGAGGGGAGTGGTTCGACATTAGCCTTGGCGTGGACGTTGACGGCGAACAGATCAACCTGTTGCCCGCCCTGGTGGGATTGTTACAGTCTTTTCCCCAACGCCTCAAACGGGAAGGTCTGGCGGCGGTTGATGACGTTGCGCCGTTACTCCTTACCTTGGACGACGGCCGTTTATTGCCTGTACCGGTCCAGCGCCTCCGGCATATTTTGGATGCATTGTTAGAACTCTATGAAGCGGACGCCTTAGACGAAAAGCAGCGCTTGCGTCTGCATCGCTTTCAAGCCGCTCAGTTAGCCGAATTGGATGACGAGCGTCTGCACTGGCGCGGCGACGATGCGCCCCTGCACTTAGGCTACCGATTGCGGGCCGTCGACCGAATCGAGGAAGTCGCGCCGCCGGAGGGATTGCAGGCGGTTTTACGCGACTACCAACGGCGGGGCCTCGATTGGTTACAGTTCCTGCGTGAATACGCGTTAGCGGGAATATTGGCGGACGACATGGGATTGGGAAAAACGGTACAGACCCTGGCTCACCTGTTACTGGAAAAAGAACAAGGACGCTTGGACCGGCCAAGCCTTGTGATCGCGCCCACTAGCCTGATGGTTAATTGGCCTCGGGAAGCGGCCCGCTTCGCCCCGTCGCTAAAAGTGCTGACCTTGCACGGCCCCGCGCGCCGAGAACGGTTCGACGCGATACCCAACTACGACGTAGTTCTCACCACTTATCCGTTGTTATATCGAGATAACGAGGCGCTACTGGCCCATCATTATCACCTGCTGATTTTGGACGAGGCTCAGTTTATCAAGAATCCCAAAGCCAAGGCCAGTATCGTGGCGCGCCAGTTGGTCGCCCGCCACCGTTTGTGCCTCACCGGCACGCCTATGGAGAACCACTTAGGGGAACTCTGGTCTTTGTTCGATTTCTTATTGCCCGGCCTGTTGGGCAGCCAAAAACAGTTTCGTCGCGTTTTCCGTGGCCCAATTGAGAAATCTGGAGATGAGGTCGCTACCGAGCAATTGGCCCGTCGCGTGCGACCCTTCTTACTGCGCCGAACCAAAGAAGCCGTAATTGCGGAATTGCCGCCTAAAACGGAAATTCTACGCAGCGTGGAACTGGAGGGCGAGCAACGAGACCTCTACGAAAGTATTCGCCTAGCTATGCATGAACGCGTACGGCGCGAGGTGGCGGACAAGGGCCTCGCCCGGAGCCAAATTGTTATTCTCGACGCATTGCTCAAGTTGCGCCAGGTGTGCTGTGATCCGCGCCTGGTTAAAATGGACAGCGCTCGCCGGGTAAAGAACTCGGCTAAACTTAATCTCCTGATGGATCTGTTGCCGGAAATGATAGACGAGGGCCGTCGAGTGCTATTGTTCTCCCAGTTTACGGGCATGCTCAAACTCATCGAAGAGGCGGTGAACAGCGCCGGAATCGACTATGTGACACTCACCGGCCAAACCCGCGACCGCGCTACGCCCGTGGAGCGTTTCCAGAGTCATGGCGCGCCGCTGTTTCTCATTAGCCTAAAAGCGGGTGGTGTCGGTCTTAACCTCACCGCCGCCGATACCGTCATCCATTACGATCCGTGGTGGAATCCCGCCGTGGAGCGCCAGGCCACCGACCGCGCCCATCGCATTGGACAGGACAATCCGGTGTTCGTCTATAAACTTATCAGCGAAGGCACGGTGGAGGAAAAAATTCAAGCGATGCAGCATCGCAAACAGGCTTTGGCCGACGGTCTTTACGGCGACAAGGGGATGGCTGAGCCGCAGTGGACGGAACAAGACGTGGCGCAATTGTTCGCGCCTCTGGCTGGTTGACAGTGGACCACGTTGCAAATCAAAACTGCATCGAGTATCGCCGCGAGGCGTGCACTGGCGGAGATGCTGGGGGAATAACCCGAGGCGACACCGCGAGGGCATCCGGATTCTCAACGGAACTCGCGAGGCCTAACGACTAACATTTACTACACGACCACATGAAACTCATCGATAAAGCGCTGCAATACAACGTAGATAAGCTACTCATGGAATACGGCGAGTACAGGCCGCTGGAGCTTTTGCTGTCGGAAGGGCGGTTAACCTATAGCGATTATGAAGCGTGGCGCGGCGGCGAAATCGCCTACTTGGCGGACGCGCTTTTCGGCGACCCCCACGAAGTGGATCAATTGCTTCAACACGCCGAGCAGTATGCGCGTAATCTTGGGTTAAAGGCGGAGGCGTTGGTCTATCGGGTTTGGGGTGGTAAAAACGGGGAAAGTCTGCGTTTTAGCGAACAAGGCGAACTCGACGGGCGTTTTCATACGGGCTACAGCAAGCCCGGCGACCAGCCGCAGCTGGATCTGTTTATGGATAACGTGACCGTCAGCCTGGTCAACGGCATCACCCGGGCCTTGTCGGAACGCGATAACGACGAAGCCAAACGCCTCATCGATCGTCTCGTCGACGCGGACCCCAGCAACGCGCGATTGGGCGGGTTGGAGCGGCTGGCGGAATCACAAGCCCATTGGGAGTCCGCCGTGAAAGATCCCAGGGCGGCGCTCAGTGAACTACGTGACGAGATTGCGCCATTGGCTCAGGATTTGCTCGGCCAAGGTTGCAACGACTTTCTCGTTCCGTTGTGGAAA
>CALZJI010000245.1 GCA_945787615.1 uncultured Chromatiaceae bacterium
ATCGATAATGTTAATGGCGGAAGAATCACCGCAGTGGGTGGCCACACAGATGGGACATACCGACTGGACCTTCACCGCCAGAACCTATAGTCGGTTCATTCCAGACGACGCGCCAAACGCGGAGACAAGGCGGTTGAACGTTGGGCAAATGCTGGCAAAAAGCTGTCATTCCGGACGCCAAACCACGCCAAATGATGTCAAAAAAACGCCAACATTAGAAATTTATAATATATACTTATTCTTATTTTTCAATAAGTTATATTGTTTTTAATGGCGGAGAGGGAGGGATTCGAACCCTCGATACGCTATTAACGTATACACACTTTCCAGGCGTGCTCCTTCAACCACTCGGACACCTCTCCAGGAGATCTTGAAAACGCTGGCCAAACGCGCGTTTTTTCTCGGGTGACTCTGGTGCCGGGCTGATTCTTCCGACCCTGTCACCGATGCTTTACGCCCATCCCAACGAAGCGCGCAAGGTTAAACCAGATCGAGGTCTGTTGCAATCCATGTCACCCATAAGTACGATTTAAAATCGGGCAGTTAATAATTAAACCACTTTTTATTCATGAAGTTACGTAACAAACCTATTGCGTATCATCAGGTAAAAAAATGCTACGACACCGACATAGCATCCACAAAAACCGAGCAGATAGGGTCAGCTCGCTCGACGTTATGCCGTTAGGCGTGTTAGGACTACGCCGGTCGTTGCGTGTTGTCTGATAAGCCACTACGATGAAGGTATTATGCACAGTCACGGTAGATCTATAGACCATCGAAACAAGAGCTTAATGCATAGACAAGGACGATGGGTGCAATGAGACCATTTCCTACTCCTGGCACATTTAAAATCTTCGACTCAACACCCGTTCGGTCACCTCTTCGCTCCAATATCACCTCCCTCTACCTCGCCGACGAAACCAAGTGCGTTGAGCGCCTGCTGACAGAAACAGCCATCGATAACGACACACAACGTCGTATAGAAGGGCGCGCGCGACGGCTAGTGCAACAAGTCAGAGAGAAGGGCCGCCTTAGCGGTGGCATTGATGCGTTCCTCCATCAATACGATTTGTCTTCTCAGGAGGGGGTGGTGCTAATGTGCCTGGCCGAAGCGTTATTACGCATTCCTGATGACGGTACAGCGGATCGATTAATTCAGGATAAGCTGGGTAAAGGGGAGTGGGAAAAACACTTTGGACAAAGCCACTCGCTATTCGTCAATGCCTCAACCTGGGGTCTGATGTTGACGGGCCGGTTGGTCAAACCCGAACACGACGCTACGGAGAACGTGCAAAGCTGGCTCAAACGGTTAATCGCCCATAGCGGAGAACCGGTCATACGCTTGGCCATGCGCCAAGCGATGCGTATATTGGGTCATCAATTCGTGATGGGCCAAACCATTGAGGAAGCACTTAAACGCAGTCGTGGTCACGAGCACAGCGACTATCGGCATTCATTCGACATGCTTGGCGAAGCCGCCTTAACTCGCGCCGATGCCGAGCGCTACTTCGAATCTTACAGTCATGCTATCGACACGTTGTCCGGCGATGCACAGCACGAAGGCGATCTGATTAGTGCGCCCAGCATCTCAGTAAAACTTTCTGCGCTGCACCCACGTTATCAGTTCTCACAGCGATCACGCGTGGCGGCGGAGCTAACGCCGAAACTACTGGCGCTGGCCCAACGTGCAAAAGCGAAGCATATCGCGTTAACGGTTGACGCCGAAGAAAGCGATCGGCTAGAGCTTTCGTTAGATCTTTTCGAATCCGCGTTTAGCCATCCGTCGCTAGCGGAATGGAACGGACTGGGTTTGGCGGTTCAAGCCTATCAGACGCGCGCCGTTGCCGTATTGGACTGGTTCATCAATTTGGCGCGACAATACAAAAAGCGTATTCCGATACGATTGGTAAAAGGGGCGTATTGGGATACTGAAATCAAGCGCGCCCAAGAACAAGGGCTGCGTGGTTACCCCGTCTTCACGCGCAAAGCCTCCACCGACGTTTCGTATCTTGCCTGTGTTAAACGCTTATTCGCGGCCAGCGACGCGGTTTATCCACAGTTTGCGACCCATAATGCTCATTCGATCGCCTGGATAGTCGAATTAGCAGGCGGCACAACCGAATTCGAATTCCAACGCCTTCATGGTATGGGTGAGGCACTATACGAGGAAGTCATGGGCTCGGATATGTTGAAAATGCCGTGTCGCGTCTATGCACCCGTTGGCGGGCACAAAGAACTGCTTCCCTATCTCGTCAGGCGTTTATTGGAAAACGGAGCGAACACCTCATTCGTGAATCGAATCGTTGACGAAAACATCGCAGTAGAAACGATTATCGCTGACCCTATTGAGAAGACACGCGCCACCCAACCTAAGCCCCACCCGAACATCCCGTTGCCGCGTGATCTCTACGGTAACCAACGTAAGAACGCCCAGGGCATTAATCTCAATGACGAACAAAGCATAGTGACACTTGCCAAGGAAATGGCGGACGCTTCACGCGCACAATGGTTTGCTCAACCTATTACTGTAGACCCCCACACCAATGGCGATCAACACGACGTTGTCGACCCCAGTGACCACAGAAGGATAATTGGCAGCGTCGCCTTCGCCGACGAACAGGACGTCGACAAGGCGCTAACACATGCCGCCGTTGCAGCGCCACAATGGAACGCTCGCGGCGCTGAGGAACGTGCGCGATGTTTGGAGCAGGCCGCGGAGCTTCTCGAAGAACATCGCGGCGAACTCATGGCGTTGTGCATACGTGAAGCGGGAAAGACCATACCTGACGCGTTGGCGGAAGTCCGCGAGGCCGCGGATTTCTGTCGTTACTATGCTTCATCAAGCCGCCGAGATTTCGCCAGACCAACGAAACTCGACGGCCCAACCGGAGAAATCAACGAAATTTCCCTACACGGCCGTGGCGTATTCGCGTGCATTAGCCCATGGAACTTCCCCCTTGCTATTTTCGTCGGCCAGATCGCCGCGGCACTCGCGGCGGGAAACGCCGTGATCGCCAAGCCAGCAGGACAGACACCTATCGTGGCAGTACGAGCAGTCCAACTATTTCATGGTGCGGGCGTTCCAATTGATGTACTGCAAGTGTTGCCAGGACGCGGCAGCGTTATCGGAACTAAGCTCGCGGCAGACCCCCGAGTGGGTGGTATCGCGTTTACGGGTTCGACTGAAACGGCACGCACTATTAATGAAACCTTAGCAACGCGCGGCGGACCTATTATACCGTTCATCGCCGAAACGGGCGGGCAAAACGCCATGATTGTAGATAGCTCGGCGCTACCTGATCAGATTGTCGTTGATGCGATTCAGTCAGCATTTAATAGCGCAGGGCAACGATGTTCGGCGTTAAGAGTGATGTTTGTTCAGGAAGACGTCACTCCGCGCGTTCTAGAACTGTTAGCGGGCGCGATGAATGAACTGAAGGTTGGCGATCCGTCGCTGCTTTCAACGGATGTGGGCCCTGTCATTGACGACGAAGCACGAAAGAAACTCATTGATCACGTAGAGCGAATGAACCATGCCGGCGACCTTATCGCGCGGACACCCGTTCCCGATGAGCTGACTAACGGTTCATTCTTCGCACCGCACGCCTTCCAGATCCCTGACTTATCGGTATTACAGCGAGAGATATTTGGTCCCATACTGCATGTCATCAGCTACGCGATGCGCGATCTGGATACCGTTATCGACACCATTAACGGTAGCGGATACGGATTAACGCTCGGCATACACAGTCGTATAGACGCTACAGTTAGCGCAATACAAAGCAAGGCACGGGTGGGTAACATTTACGTTAACCGCAACATGATCGGCGCCGTCGTTGGCGTGCAGCCTTTTGGCGGCGAAGGCCTATCGGGAACCGGCCCTAAAGCCGGTGGCCCTTATTATTTACACCGGTTTGCGACGGAGCGAACCGTATCCGTCAACACCGCCGCACTCGGCGGCAATACCAGCCTCCTGGCGCTCAACGAGTAGAAGTGCTCCTCCTTTTCTCGAGACCATACACGGCACGTTGCACGGATCGCTATATGCGTCGATAGTCTCGACTCAACACCTTCTTGCTGCTTTCCTTACAAAGCGTACCGGCGGGTAAACGCGTCATTGATGTCTAATTGAACCACTCGCCTAGCGAGAAAATGTACATCGACGGCGCATCTAGACGGCCTATTTGCGTCCGACATCAAACCCCACTGGTTTTGACAAAATGTATTTTTGCTCAGTTCCCGCGAACTCTTGACAGAAAAAGTAATCTATTAGTTATGAGAACTGAGTCACATTTCGGAATGATTTCATTACCGCAGTCGAGCTAAGCAACCGAAACACCCATTGAGAGTCTTTACGGAGACGCCACGAGTCGAGGAGGCGATTTGCTTAACGCCTCGGCCCTTAACGTTGGGAGGTGCTGGATGGTAACGGTTGAGTTTGAAGAAGTATTGGAGAACTTGAATGATCCCGAGTTATTACGGTACGCCATCAAGTACCTCCGAATTTCGTATCAAGACATAGACGATCCTGATCGAGAGGAAGAAACGCAAGAAATTCTGGACTGCATTTACATGGAATGTGGGCGTCGAGGAAAGGGGTGGATCTTTGACAAGGCCCAGGAAGCGTGCCTCAAGGAAGAAAATATATTCTGTACCATTCCCGAGCCTCTTGACAGGGTAATCTGAAAACTCACAAATGCATTGAGGGGAGACAGGTACTTCCCCTCACATGCGCATAACAACCTTTTTAGTTTGACAGTGCACGTCGGTCATTCGAGATCAGAAGCGTCGTAGACATCAGCGAAAATCTGCGCCAGTGGTCAATTTTAATTATTCTAAATTACGTCGTTAAAAAGATACCTGTACGGCTATCGGTGCACAGTCATTTTGGTCTAGGGTATTATCCACTCTCTTGATCGCGAGCTAGTTCGTTCCCACACCATGCCGAACACACGGTTGCCTACCGCCGTAAGCGTCGTGTACGGTAGATCCGACTTTTGTAACGGCTCGAACTTGCCCACATTACCTATCTACCGTTACGAAGCTTCATCAAAGGTGGTGCATAAATAAATCGGAACGTTGCTATATCGCTACCGCACCCTTCTATTACTGAATCCAAGCCAAGCTACTGCGTCGTTAATATTGTTATTATGGCAGTCTGTCGGACTTAAGATGAATCTACCGCGGCAGCGGTGAAATCTTAGAACCGTATCGTTTCATATACCGAGGTACCCGACTTAAACAAACCGTTTACGCATGAATGCGTAATACATCACCGGTATCACGACTAACGTTAACAGTGTTGACACAAGAATGCCGAAGATAAGCGAAATGGCCAGACCGTTGAAAATGGGATCGTCGAGAATAAAGAGCGCCCCTAACATAGCCGCGATTGCGGTCAATAAGATCGGTTTAGCACGCACGGCGCCGGCGCGTATTACCGCATCATGAAATGCAGTTCCCCGCGCCACCTCCTCGTTTATAAAATCCACGAGTAAAATAGAATTTCGTACGATTATCCCCGCCAGTGCGATCATGCCAATCATCGAGGTGGCCGTAAACGGCGCGCCTAATAGCGCGTGGCCCGGCATCACGCCTACGACGGTCAAGGGGATGGGTGCCATAATGACCAAGGGAACAAGGTAAGAACGAAACTGCGCTACGACGAGTAAGTAGATAAGGATAAGCCCAACACCATAAGCCATGCCCATATCTCGGAACGTATCGTAGGTTATTTGCCATTCGCCGTCCCATTTCAAACTATAGCGATAGGGATTGGACGGTTGCCCGAGAAAAAATTGGTCAACCACGGTGTCGTCCTGCCCCTGCGCGTCGCGCAACGTCGCAAAAATATCGAACATCCCATAGAGAGGACTGTCGACGCCGCCAGCCACGTCCCCGGTGACAAAAACCACCGGTAAAAGGTCTTTATGATAGATGGAATATTCACGGGTCACCTCGGTAATTTCAACCACTTCTCGTAACGGTAACAAGGTTCCATTGTCGCTGCGGATTTTTAGATTAAGAAAGACATCTCGATCAGCCTTGTCCGCCACTGGGAATTCTACCCGTATAGGCACCGCATACTTGAGACTAGCGTCGCGAAGAAAGGTCACGTCTCGCCCAGCCATTGCAGTGGCGATGGCCACTACGATCTGCTCCTGGCTCAACCCGAGCCGGGCGGCCTTTTCGCGATCAACGCGGACAACCACTCTTGGCGCGGGATGTTCGACACTGTCATCAACATCCACCACGTTTTCCGTACTTTCGAATAGCTCGCGAATTTGTTTAGCAATGGCGATCTGCCCGTCATAATCAATACCGTACACCTCGGCCACTAAAGGCGCTTGTACGGGCGGTCCGGGCGGAACTTCGACGACCTTAACGTTCGCGTTGTACTGGCGCCCTATCTTATCCAAGGGTTCACGTACCGCTAAGGCGATATCATGGCTCTTACGTTGGCGTTCTGATTTCTCCAGTAAATTGACTTGAATATCGCCTACATGGGCGCCACCGCGGAGATAATACTGGCGCACCAAGCCATTAAAATTGATGGGGGAAGCTGTACCCGCATAGACCTGATAGTCGGTGACTTCTGGCACCGTTCGTAGATATCCGCCAAGCTCCCGCAGTACGCGCGCGGTTTGCTCCAAGGTTGTCCCCTCCGGCATATCCACGACTACTTGAAACTCAGATTTGTTATCGAACGGTAGCATTTTCAGCACTACAAGCTTAGCCGCGGCCAGACTCGTCGCGGCCAAGATCAATACGACGATTCCAATCAACAACGCCCAACGTAGCGAGCGCGCTTTGGAGCCTTGTAAGAACGGCGTCAGTACTCGGGAGAAGATTCGAAAAGCGGCGCCCTCGGCCGTTTCGCCGTGATCCGGTTGGTGAGGCTTCCCTTTTCGCAGTACTTTGAGTGTCAACCAAGGCGTTAAGACGAAGGCGACCGCCAACGAGATTAACATCCCCATACTTGCGTTAATAGGAATGGGGCTCATATAAGGCCCCATCAGCCCCGTAACGAAGGCCATAGGTAACAACGCTGCGATGACGGTAAATGTCGCGAGGATCGTCGGCCCGCCGACTTCGTCTACCGCACGCGGAATCGCCTCCGACAACGGTCGTCCGCCCAGTTGCCGATGGCGATGAATATTCTCGACCACGACAATGGCATCGTCAACGAGTATGCCGATGGAAAAAATGAGGGCAAACAAGGATACGCGGTTTAGCGTGAAGCCCCATGCCCAGGAGGCGAACAACGTAATCGTCAAGGTAACCACGACCGCCGTGCCGACGATAAACGCTTCGCGCCACCCCAGCGTTATCAAGACCAAAACCACGACGCTAAGAGTAGCGAAGATAAGCTTCGTGATAAGGGTCTTGGCTTTGTCATTAGCCGTGGCCCCGTAGTTGCGTGTTACCGTAGCATTGATGTCCTCTGGAACGACAATGCCTTTGAGTTGTTCGAAGCGCTCGATGACTTGCTGGGCGATGGCCACGGCGTTGGTGCCCGGTTTCTTAGCCACCGCCACGGTAACCGCTGGGTATTCCTTACCGACCTCGAGCCCTTTCATTCCTGCTGCCGGCCCCGTCCCCATCCAGGCGTACTGTTGGGGCTGATCGGGCCCCCGACGGATCTCAGCAACATCGCTTAAGTAGATAGGCCCAGCGTCGCTGACACCCACCACCAACTCGGCGACTTCGTCGCTTCGTGTAAGAAACGTCCCAGCGGTAATGGTGATTTCACGGTTGTCGGCAACGAGTGCTCCGCCATCCTGCGACACATTCGCCGCCTGTAGCGCATGGCGTAAGTCATTAAGCGCGATGTTATGACCGGCCATGCGTTGCGGGTCCAGCAACACATGAACTACGTCGTCGGGGCCACCGACGGTATAAATATCACGCGTCCCTGGGACGCGTTTCAATTCGGCCTCCACAGCATGGGCCACCTTCTGCAATTCGTACCCGCCCCATTGCGGCTCCTCCGTCCACAGGGTCAATGTTACGATGGGTACGTCGTCGATCCCTTTCGGTTTGATAATGGGTTGGGCAACGCCGAGATCGGGCGGCAACCAATCTTGGTTTGAGAAGACCGCGTCATAAAGCCTCAATATGGCATCATTGCGGGTTTCGCCAACTTCAAACTCGACGGTTAAGATCGCTAGACCGGTACGCGAAACAGAATATACGTGTTTGACGCCTACGATTTCCGAGAGAACTTGCTCGCCGGATGTACTGACGAGGTGCTCTACTTCAACGGCGCTGGCGCCGGGAAATGGCACAAACACATTAGCAAAGGTCACATCAATCTGCGGTTCTTCCTCCCGCGGCGTCACCAGTACCGCGAATAGGCCAACTAACAGCCCAACCAGTGCAAGCAGCGGCGTAATCTCAGATTCAAGGAATTTTTTCGCGATTGCGCCAGAAATGCCTAAGCGTTGGGTCATCGAGACTTACCTTTGGCTTTCTTTCACGTAAATGCCTGCTGCGATCGGATCAAGGGCAACGCGCTCGCCTTGATCTAACCCTGCGAGCACTTCTACTTGGTCGCCGTGAGGCTTGCCTGTGACCACATAGCGGAAATCTACACGGCTCTTGCTTTCATCGGCGACATAGACACCAGTGACCTCACTGCGGTGCACGATAGCATCGAGTGGTACCAGTAGCCGTTTAGCCGATCCCACGTCAAACGCGACTTTCACCAGCGTGCCCGGATAAAGTCCTGCAGTCCCTTCGGGTAGACTCACCCGTATTTTGAAAGTATGGCTTTGAGGATCAGCGTACGGAAAAACCGTGAGCTGTTGACTTACGATGGCGGGTTGCGCGTCATCCAAGATCACTGTCGCGGCACTGGCTTTCCGAACGGCTGTAATAAAACCCTGAGGAACAGCTGTCACGACCCTTAGATGGTCTAAGGAAAAGCCCGTCATTAAGGCTTGCCCAGGTTGTACAGATTCACCCAACTCAACGTGCCGTTTAACGACAACACCGCTGTAAGGCGCTTTAACGACCGTATAGTCAAGCTGCTCTCGCGCTTGAACAACGCGAGCTTTCGCTAGCTCAATTTTGGCTTTACTGGAATCCAACTGGGCGACAACGCGGTCCAAATCCGCCTGCGAGGCTAACCTTTTTTCAACGAGGTTCTTTATCCGTTTGAATTCTTCTCTTGCTTCCTCATTTCGCGCCTGGGCGTCTTTCAACGCAGCTTGTTCCTGGTGCAAATTCGCGCGCTGCTCAATATCGTGAAGACGGAGAATGACACTTCCTTCGGGGACGAGGTCATCGACGTCGAAATTAAGTTCGGCGATACGACCGGGCGTTTGGGCAGAAACCGTCGATTGGTGTTTCGATTCAACCATGCCGTCGAAAACCCGCTTAACGACGACTGCCTGGCGCTCAGCGGTTTGTATTTCGAATGGAAAATCGGCACCATTCGCAGCATGAACTGCCGTCGTAGCGACAATTCCAAACACCAATAATCGTTTGACCCAATAAGACGGCATCGGCACCCCTCTCATTATATTAGATTATTCTAATATTCTAATGGCTCAATGTCTAGCAAAATTAGAAACCGGGGGTATGCGACCACGACGCCTTAGTCATTGCAAATAATTTTAACTTATTATCATTCAGTTAGATCATAAGACTGCAGCCGCAAAAACCCCACTTACATAAAAAGATTAACATCTGCTTCCGTCGCGAACTCCAAAAACGTTGCCGCACCGGCCACGTCAACTCCGTCTATAAAGTCGTCTTTGGAGTAATCAAAGAGGTCCACTGTCATTTGGCATGCGATGAGCTGAACTCCCGCTTGGACGCTCAATTGGCGCAACTCCTCGATGCTGGCAATGTTTTTCGCCCTTATTTTTCTCCTAAATAATGCGGTCACCAACCATTGCATCCCAGGAAAGGCCTGTAAGGCGACGGGAATTTTAACTGGCATCGGCATCGCGGGATTACCGAGTGGCGTCGCTCGAAGAACCAGTTCCTTGCGTAGTAACTGAAGTCCATAAAACGTAAAAAATATTTTGACCTCAAAACCGAGCGCACTCGCCGTTGAAGCGAGAATAAAAGGGGGATAGGCTCCATCTAATGTTCCTCGAGAGGCAATAATAGCGATCTTTTTACTCATCGCGCGTATCTCCAGCTAACTAATCGATTTCAGTGATTGGGTTTCGCGTCTAATTCACATGTTTCGCCTTGAGGCGCTCTCCTGGTAGGGCGAAAAACGCAGGAATCTAAATATCTTTCGAGTTTTGCAGCGCTGCCGCGTCTTCGATTGCTGTTCCCGACACAATTCTACCTCCTGCGGTCACTTCGGGCTCCTGCCCTCTAGTAACACTAGCACAGTTGCTCTCGTCGTCCATGCTATCGCGACACTTGTGCGCCCATGCACATCTTCCATGTGCGTGTGGAGTTGTGCTCACGCCCCTTGCCTACGTCCTTGTAGGCAAAGCTACCGGGCGAGCTGGATCTTCCACAAGGCAGGTCACTCCGTAATGATACTTACAACTGCGTGGGCCTTTACAATCCGCGTGTTCTCGAAGTCATGAAGCTTGACCGTTGGACCACGATTTAGAGAACAACTAAGCGCCCTCGATATGATCGATGGATTCACCCTTTTGTCTGTACATGAGGCGTCTGGCCCTTGATAATGGGTGATAGACGCTCTGTTGGTTGGAAACATCGTCGTTGAAACACCAGCGGTAACTCAAGATCTCAACATGGCCGCTCTCGTTAACCTAGAATCCGCCGTACTCGCGGGCTCGCCCCGCTGAACATTCCCGCGTATTAAACTAAACGTTAGAAATGCGGTCAAAGTGTTAATAAAATAACTGAATTTCACATGCCTCAATTCCGATTTCAAAAAACCATCAGTCGTGGAGCGACGTATACCCTGGCGGCGTTACTGCTTGGCGCAACGTTCGGATGCTCAAGCGCCTTGTCTCAGGAACTGCCCCAGATGGGCGACACCTCAGGTGCCATCATCTCACCTGAACAAGAGCGTCAACTCGGCGAAGCGTTTATGCGGGAAATCCGTCGCTCTCTAGAACTCGTTGACGACCCGGAAGCCAACGAATATCTCCAGGCACTGGGGTATCGCCTTGCCTCAAACGCCGACTATCGAGAAGAGTTCACGTTTTTTTTAGTTGAGGCGCCGTCCATTAATGCCTTTGCCGCACCCGGCGGATTTATAGGTATACATACGGGGTTGATTCTCGCAACGGAGTCGGAAAGTGAACTCGCCTCTGTTCTCGCTCATGAGATCGCCCACGTGGCACAGCGTCACCTCCCACGCGCCTTCGAGCAAGCGTCGAATCTTAGCCTGCCAACGGCCGCCGCACTCATTGCTGCGTTGATCTTAGGACAAAACAACAGCACTATTACCGAAGCGGCGTTGGCAACAACTTTGGCGGGAACACAGCAAAGCCGGATAAATTTCACTCGAGGTAACGAAAAAGAGGCTGATCGTATCGGAATGCAGTTACTCGCTGCGTCCGATTTTGATCCGAGAGGGATGCCAGACTTCTTCGAGCGTCTGCAACAGGCCTATCGGTTCTATGAAAACAGTTTGCCTGAATTTCTTAGCACCCACCCGGTAACGCTATCTCGCATTAGTGACTCCAGAAACCGCGCAGATCAATATCCTGCTCCGAAGCATAATACGCAATCGTACTATCCTTACTTGCGCGCAAAGTTGCGGGTATTGAGCGGTTCATCAGCGCAAGATAGTATCAACTATTTCAAGGCCGCGTTTAATAAGGGTACACAAGAGGAACAATCGGTTGCAAGATACGGTTACGCGCTAGCGCTACTTAAAGGTGATAAGCTTGTTGAGGCGCGCGATCAGATTGTCTCTTTATTGAACAACGATCGTGAAAGAATACCGTTTTTGTTAGCGTATGCCAATGTGGAAATTGCCGCAAAGAACTACTCTGCCGCCATCGCCGCGCTTGAAGATACGTTATCGTTGTATCCCCGCCACCACCCGCTTACCATGCTCTATGGTGAAGCATTGATTAAGGATGGACAGCAAGCCAAAGCAAAACAGGTTCTACAAGAGCAGCTTCGGTTTAAAAAAACGGACCCCGCGCTTTACCAACTCTACGCACGCGCCGCTGGCGAAACCGGCTTTCACGCCGAGGCGCACCACGCTTTGGCTGAATACTATTATCTTATCGGGGAAACCAGTACCGCTATTCAACAACTCCAACTTGCGCGCGATTCGATAAAAGGAGAAGACTTTTATCTTACGGCACGCATTGATGCGCGCCTACAGGACCTTAAAAGCGAAATGTCGCAGATACCGCGCTAACGGCGAACACCGCAACGTAAAATGCACCGACTACGTTGAATCAATGGCAACGAGAATGTATTGAAAATAGTCCGTCAACAACCCGACTAAGGGCTCGCGAAAAAATAACTTACGATTTTCGCATCCCCTCTTTGGGCCATCTTTGAACAAATCTCAATCGCAAAAACCTCGAATTAGCCGGGCTAGTCCCGCGGTTTTGCTCAATCGGATTGTCCAAATCTGACCCGAATCTGGGCGCGAAAAATACGAAGTTATTTTTTCGCGAGCCCGAAGAATAGCCGCTTCGGACTGAGACTATGCCTTCGACATGACGTGTGGCTTACTCTTGAGGTTGGACAGGTCAATACATTATATACCCGTGGCGTTTGAGATTTAGGTGTCAATAGCACGCCCTCTTCATTCCTTGTCTGCGTTGAAACTCCTCGCAATAGTCCGGCTATTACTCGTCATTTCGCCTTGCCACGAAAT
>CALZJI010000246.1 GCA_945787615.1 uncultured Chromatiaceae bacterium
CGATGCATCCCGCCTGGCTGCGTTGCGAAAACTTGAAATATGCGCATATTCCTGCGTTTTCGCGCCTTGCCAGGCGGGCGCCTCAACGCCCAAAATGTAAACTTATTCTTGCGCGAGCCCTTAGTGCTCGTCTTTAAACAAGATTAAATTCTTAAGGAAAGCAACAAGGTCGTTTTGCTCATCCACAGTCAGATGTATGAAGTTTTGACGTGACCATAAGGCTTCTCCACCGTGGGCCATAATCGCTTCAACGAGCGTCGTTGCCCGACCGTCGTGCAAGTACGGCGCCGTGCTTCCCACTCCCCACAACTCCTTTGTTAACCAAGTCGACCGCCCGCTTCCGGTTTCATCAATATTCTCCGCAAGATCCGGTCCCATCTCATGACGTTTGAGGTCTCCGTATAGGCGTACAATTGCATGTCCATTTTCGTCGGTTTCCAGATTACCAAGGCGCACTTTTTCGCCGTCTATTAAAAACAAATTGTCGGGTAGGTCGCGCGTCATATTGAACGTAACCGGACTGTTATGATCCACGCCTACTGCCAGTGGTGAGATTCCCGCGGGAAAGACCTCGTCGCGATACGACGGGTATTGACTCGGCTCACTGAACACGGTGTTGATGAGTTTCAGAGAAGGCCGGTGACAGTTGTCACAGTCGATATCGTCGAAAAGGGAGCTGCCGTTTCTAATCCCTGTGATTTCTTGTGGATCTAACTCGATTAGGCCTAATTGTGCTAATTCGAGCTTGGTAACTGGACGCGGTTGTGCCGCCACATAAATCGTCAAGGCCGTTAAATCGCCAATTGTAAATTCGTTCACTACGCCGTCATAATCACCGTCTTCATCAAAGCCGACAAGTTCTACGGGCTGCATGCCGATCTCGTTGTGACTCGCTTCGCGGTTGAACGCGCGAACGGTCTTCTCCGTACCCTTCCACTGAAATGGCCTGACCACGAGGTCCGGATCAACACCTTCCACGTTTACGGTACTGTCGTTTCCATCGCAGCGAACTATCATGCTACCAAAACTGATACCTTTAGCGGTCAAGTCAACGGGGATAGGCCACCCGCCACCTAACTTAGCGCAGGATTTTTGTCGCTTTTCCTTTACTAAGTCTTGTAACTGAGCAGTGATTTCTTCAGCCAAGAGCTGCAAGGCGCCGGAGCCCATGGTATGAGTCGTGTTTCTTTGAATGAACGACGCGGGCTTAGCCAGCTTAAACGGATCACGTATGACGTTCAGGCCTGCACTTCCCGAACCCGTGGGTGGTTCGAGGTGGCAAACATTGCAGGCCTCAGCATTCGGGCCGGTCGATCGAGAAGGAACATGGTTCGCCCAACCGGTTGGATGAATTTGATCGGCGCGCGGAATACGCGTAAACCGCCCACCGTCACCTACATTACCTCCCACGCCGTCGAGCGCATTAAAACGCGTCTCAAACAAGCTGTCACCACAACTAAACGCGGCCATAAACCGTGCATATTGGTCCACAATTTGATTCAAGGCATTCTGGTCACAATGCACAATGTTGCCATTCTCCGTTGGACGTATAGCGCTCAAGTTCTCGCCCACATCGCTTGCCAATGTCGCGCTGCTCATCCCAAAGATAGAAGCACCGCCGAGTACGATACGCATGACCACATGCCAAGGACCGGATCCTTTAGTCATGTTAAACCTCCTGATTAACTTAACAAATGGATTTATTAGAAGTATTCGAGACGCGGGTGCGCGCGGTTTAACTGCTCTCCGATTATTCTTCGCACCTGTACTACTCAAGCGTAGCATATGTAGTCAAGCGAAATTCAAGCCAGCGCGAAAACTCCGGCCACGATTCTTTAGATAGATGGAAGAATAATTTTCGTCCGACCGCAATACGGACTTACCCCAATATACAATGGCGTTATTCGGCGAACAGGGTATAAGTAGGTGTGACTACTCGGTATA
>CALZJI010000247.1 GCA_945787615.1 uncultured Chromatiaceae bacterium
GAGGAAACGGGCTGACCATTGAACGTTTCCTTCTAGACCTCCACAGTGGCCGGATTCTTGGCCGTGGCGGCGAATTCGTGGTTGATATGGCGGCATTATTGATGCTGGCACTAGCCTTCACGGGTCTCTGGCACTGGTTACACCGCAAGCGAAGGACAGGTTAGGGCTCGCGCAAAAATAAGTGTACATTTTTGAGCGTTGAGGCGCCCGCCTGGCGAAGCTTCCGCGTCCTCGGCTACTGCGTCCTGCGTTGCCCTACCACCTACGGTCACTTCGGGCTCCTGCCCTCTCGTGACACTAGCACATCCATGTGCGTCGGTCACTTCGGGCTCCTGCCCTCTCGTGACACTAGCACATCCATGTGCGTCGTCCCTGCAGGCGTGCTCTCGCCCCTTAGGGCTCGCGCAAGAATAAGTTTACATTTTGGGCGTTGAGGCGCCCGCCTGGCAAGGCGCGAAAACGCAGGAATATGCGCATATTTCAAGTTTTCGCAACGCAGTCAGGCGGGATGC
>CALZJI010000248.1 GCA_945787615.1 uncultured Chromatiaceae bacterium
ATGAGCGTAACCAGCCAGGCGAGGCCGGCACCTAAACGCTGACCGGCAAGGGTACCAAACAGCACGCCGAACACTATATTTCCAAATAGATGGATCTGATCCGCGTGAAGGCTAAGCGCCGTAATTGTGCGCCACCATTCGCCGTCGCGGATTAGAGCCGCATGGGTGTGGCCTGCGGACCACCAATCGAGCCCAAAGGCCTGTTGTTTCTGAAGAATATCGACAACTAAAAGCGTTATGACGTACAACGCCGCGCCTAACCATGCGCCGGGCTGGGATCGGATTGTTTGTTCAACTTTTGTCCGTGGAGGATTCTCAATGGCATAGAGAGATAGCTGCTTACGCGCCTGCCAAACGTCGTCGGCATCAACCATTAGGGAAAAATGATCGTCGAGTCGCGTAATTTCGCATTCAATGCCCACGGCTTTCAGGACCAAAGCATACTCTTCACAGGTCGTGCGCTGTGAACTCTGGTAAACCGCCACTAGGAGGTTATCGGATTCGATCATTCTTCTGCGATAGATCTAGCTGCGTGCCTAGAACGCGTTGGTTTTTCTGTAAGGCTCGCCTCATCCTACAATCACTTGTTGAACATTAAAGCCCTCGTCTTGGCGAGGCGAGATGAAGCAACGTTCACCATGCCAAATCATTCTGGCGCGAGCGCTAGGTCAACGCAAAAAGTGCCGCCACCGTTTTGGATGTACGATCTAGTCACAAGAACTAAACATTATGTTTAGTACGGAATGAGTTTGCCGTCAAACGCAACAAAAGCGCCGGGTTCATAGCCGTCAACATGTTCGATGACGCGTGCCATGCCGGCGACGGATTGTTGTGGATCTATTAGCCCGCTGTTATCGGTCATTTCCGTACGAACCCAGCCCGGATGAAGGGTTATTACCTTGACGCCGTACGTGGCCAGGTCGACAGCCATGGATTTCGATAGGATAACTAAAGCGGCCTTAGAGGTACGATAAGCGTAACATCCTCCGCTCGTGTTATCAGAGGACGACCCCATTTTTGAGCTGACGTTGGCAATTACGCCTCGTGCTCTCGCCACCCGCTGCCAAAGTCGCTGAACCACGCGCAGCGCACCGACGCAATTGACGTCAAACACCTCGTGCATGACCTCGGGCGTAACGTTCGCGAGGGATTGTCCTTCCTCCTTCTTCGGCCCATATACGCCGGCGTTATTAATCAGTATGTCAAAAGAATCCGGTAATGATGACATAGTTTCTTTCGTTGGTTCTTGGCGGACGTCCCATTTAACCAGGTGCAAGCGCGAGTTCTTGATAGCGTCTAGTTGATCCTCTTGGGTGCGATAGCCGGCCCATACCCTACAGCCTTGGCTAAGATAGTGATCCACGAAGCTTGATCCAATTCCTCGGCTTGCGCCACTTATATATACGTTTTTCATTACGGGCTCCTATACATAATTTAATCATTTTATCGTTCTCGGAAGCGACCCGTATTCGCCGTACAGTATTTCCCAGACCAAGTTATGCAAATTACTAGGCGGCTGCGGGGCGCGTAGTATAGAAAATATGCCAACTTGGCACTAACTTCGCGGCAATGGGGCCCGACTCCCTGGCTTTATCCCTATATCAAACAGTGTTAAAATCCCAGATGAAACTAACGCATATAATTCATCAGGAAATACAGTAGCGGCAAATCGATGCAAAATGGTTGGTTAGTAAAAAATATCGCGCCGGGGCGAGCGCCCGGTTGAACTCTGGCGTGAATGCGGTCTAACACCTGTAACAACCCACATAATTGTGTCGAGCACTTTTGCCAGATCGTAGGGTGGGGTATAGAACATGACTAAGCACGGACTAACATTCGAGTATACATTATTAAGTTTGCCAAGCTGTACTGAGGGCGAAACGCCAAGGCTTGGCAGGGTAGAGAAAACGTCAGAGGATTGGTTACGCCTGATTGAATCGGAGATTAAAATATACATGGACGATAGGTTGTTTTTTGAAGACCAATGTTTTCCGATTGCTGAGTTTGTATACAGCCTTATCGATTGGTCGAGGAGCGGAATCCGTGCAGGCCGGAAATATTCCTATGATCAGTCTATGAATTTTGAATACCAGGAAGCAATTGTCACGTTTGAGAAAAAAGGAACATACTGGCTTATTCGCTCAATCTGGGAGGACATACCTGGTGGTGTAAAAGTGGATGACTTAGATTTTACGAAAACTATCGAGGGTTTTATTCATTCCGCATCTGAATCGATTCAAGACCGGTGGGGTGTTAGCCTTCGCGATATCGCATATCAGTAATGGCCAGTTGCGAAGAAAGCATCATTTACTTTATAGCCCGGCGAGGTGCGCCATTTCGGTACAGAGGTTCAAATGGAAAACGCAGCAAAAGGCGCAGAATTCCTGCCTATACGCATAGCGGTTTTAACCGTATCTGATTCGAGGACCGACAAAACAGACACCTCAGGAAGGCTGTTGGTTGATAGGTTAATGACCGCCGGGCACGACCTGGCGGAGAAGAGTATCGTCTCCGATGATATTTATCAGATTCGGGCTGTGGTTTCACGTTGGATCGCGGATTCTGGAGTAAACGCTGTAATCATCACGGGTGGTACCGGAATGAGTGAGAGAGACGTCACGCCCGAAGCGGTCGCCCCACTTTTTGACAAGCCCATTGAAGGCTTTGGCGAAGTTTTTAGGGCTATATCGCGTGAGGAAATAGGTTCGTCAACGATACAGTCGAGAGCCGTAGCGGGAATGGCGAACGGTACGCTGATTTTCTGTGTCCCCGGATCGAGTGGCGCTTGCCGCTCGGCGTGGGATCGGATCCTAGTTGAACAACTCGATATACGCCATAAACCATGCAACTTCGTTAAGATTTGTAAAATCGATACGAAGTAAGGTTTCTCGAGTTCAATACGATTCGACGGTATTCGGCATCTTCAACATTTGCTTGAGGGCTAGCCCGCATTCCTCGCCAACGATCGTCGCGAGGGCGTGTAAGACACAGTAGATTCAGGGCGCACGGACCGGAGAACGACGAAGGCATACGTGACAGTCTGTTGAGGAGTTCGGAGGGAGTACGTCCTGGAGATACAGTGCAATACACGTCCGCAGTAGAATGGTGGTGAGAAATGCGGGCTAGTACGTTAAGATCTCGTAACCCCCCAGATCGAGGTTCACGCCGAAGTCTCGTTGTATATAGATGAGCAGTTCCTCGTAACCGTCCCACCGGAACAATTTGTCTTTAATAGGGTTTTCGCCTTCGAAAAGTGTTGCCTGCCATGTATCAGGTACTTTTGCTGATGGCGTAACGACGACGAAAAAATCATCGCCGATGGCGGGTGCCTGCGCCCGAAAACAGGCAGTACCGTATTTGCAAAGAAAAGCGCGATGCCCGGATTTACCTCTCTGCCTGTCGACGCGGGGAGATTTTTTTGTTGTTAGCGCTGGTTTGTCAGCATCATTTCGAGATGCGTTGCCGTTCAAGGTCCTAGTCTCCTACCGACAGCTGGATTAGCTGGTCTACGAATCTAGGCTAAAACTTAAAAGCTTAACAACAGCTGAACGGCGCTTAAGCTGAGGTTTTCTGCTATTGTGGGTGACGGGGGAACGTTTCTTCTAAGGGGCTTGTGGCAAGTCTTACGATGTACGCACGAGTTGACGCGAGTTATGGGGTAATATGTTTCCGTAATTTAATAAGTTAGTTTTGGGTGCAGAGTGAACGATCGACCTTTTCTCAGAAATTAAGAGCAAATCCGGACATAGTCGCGGGTCTTAACGCTCCACAACCATTCTTTCTTTTCGGACTCGATCTCCTTCTGCGCTTCGGTAGGTAGGTTGGTAAAAAAATCCAATCCGGTCAGTGCTTCGATCTTGTCAACGGACACCAAAAAGTGTTGGTGTGGATAGGGCGCTTTGTCAAAATAGAACGGCCCGTACTGTGGGTATAGAAACGCTAAGATGTGGGGACGGTTAGGGTCTTTGGACTCCCGCGCTACGATCTTAAATAGCGCATCCGGAATTGCAACCGCCATCTCACCGTCATCGCCAATCCAACCGGAGGGCTGTCTATCAAAGATAACAGGCCCGCTAATGACCCACACGGCGCCGTAACGTTGGGCCCAGGCAGCTGTTAAGAACTCAAGTGCTCGCCAGATGCCTCGGTCAAACTCGTTCCGTTGAGGCACGACGTTCATGACGGAGTAGGTTTCCTTTGCGGCCTCACGACCGAGTCGTTGCGCAATAAACTCTGCGGTAAGCTGCCCGGGTTTGTACCAGTTTGGGCGCGTTTGCCACCAGTCCGCGGCATAAGTATAACTGTCATAGCGCGGTGCAATACCTTCATCTGCCAAATCTTCGTCGCTAAACCACGATGTATTATCGCGATTGACGGGGACGCACCGGCCTTTGTATTTTCGGACCTCATAGGCGACCCATTCCGGGATTCGCCACACCTCGCCGAACTCGTCGCCATCGTTGTCGTCACCCGAATCGAAACTAACCGTATAGGCTTGGAACGTTTTGATAATGTCCCCTGGTTGCGTGTTGTAACGGTCGTGGTTGTACGCGATACTAGTTTGAGCGGGCGCCGACCCAACGTGAAAGGATATGCTCAGAGAAATGCCGAGCGCGAGGGCGAGTTTTTGTTTTTTCAGAAGCATCCGTCGTCCAATTTGCCTATGTGAATCTACCATTTCGTGTTTTTCTCGCCAGTAGAAGGTCTCGCTATCCCTCAAGCGGGTTTCTTGATGGACGCGAGTCCTTAGGGCCGCGGAAACAAATAATCATCCAATTTTGCTTGTCTTTTGGCCCAGCTTCTGTGTTGCGGCAAGGGTTACATAAAGCGATTATGCGCCCCTTGCCGCGCCTTGAATCTGA
>CALZJI010000249.1 GCA_945787615.1 uncultured Chromatiaceae bacterium
GTCAGTGCTGGATGTACCGGATTCAACCCCGCGGGTTCAAAACTAGGCAGTTACGGGGACGTCATCAAACAAGCTGATGACGCGTTATACCAAGCTAAGGAGAACGGACGGAACCAAGCCTTTATTCATGAAGATTCTGAAGTAGTCGCCTAGTGTTGCTAACTGTATGATTCAAGAGTAACAGCATTGTAGAGCTCAAGGGGCGGACCCACGTAACGATTGGATTACAAAAGAAAAGGGGTTAAACAAGTTCTTTTTTTTGAGCCTCAAAAGGCCTGTTTTCTAGTCGAAAACAGTCGAATGTGGGGGCGACTGTCCTTGAATGGTGTAGGTGTTATAGTTTTTTTTCGACAGGCCTATATCTCGCTTTTGTATCGAGCCGTGCTTTAAAGTTAGTAACGAATCAAGATATATTGTCCCCAGTGCTTCGCGCAGTGGTTAACCGGTAGGTCCTGGTACACCACTGGCGCGATCTGTTGAGACAGCCATAAGCGCGATGATCGTGTCTTTTGTGGTGAAACGGTCAGGTTTGCTGCCAACCAAAATCCCGGGCAGTTCAACATGGCGTTAGTGATCATAGTGCACACCGATGGATAGATAGGATTCATCTTCAAAGGAAAACTCGCCCATCACCGATCGGCCACTGTACGCTTCCAACACAAACCGGTATCGTTCAGTTGCCCGGTCCGTGGCATAAATCAAACCCAGTTGTAAAGTGATGGCCGGTTCCCAATCCCGTTCCTCGAATAGGGTAAGGTCTGTTGCTGCGTACCACGGAAGCCCCAGATAATGGTCGTTGTAGGCTCCATAATATTCAGCCCCCCATTGCCAGCGCAATCGTTCCTGATCATCGTTCAGGTCCCATGCCCACCCCAGCTCTGTGTATAGTTTTGATCTAGGCGCTGGCAACCAGGTGATACCAGCAATCAATTCTTCACGGGTATATTCAATGCGCTCACGACCCGTCTCTTCGACGTATTCATCACTCACGTGCGCGGAATCATGCAGGTCACCAAACCGAATAAACAGGTTGCGCGATAGTCTGCGTGAAAAAAACAAACCGTAGATGCCGTCCCAGCCAATATTATTCAAACTATTTTCAATATCGAAGTGACCGAAGTAGCCGATTTCGATATCAAACTGCCATGCTTTATAAGCACGTTCATCCCCGAAACGCACCACGCCAAAACGCCTGCCAAGGCTGGTATTAAAACGCGCATTTCCCGTATCCGCTATCTCACTATCGAACATGCCAATGAGCATAAGGGCCGTTCGGGCGCTGCGTGGATCGGCTAAATAGTAAGGATAAAAGTCAGCAGGCGGGGCTTTGACAATTCGATTCTCATTTACCTGTTTGTCGCTTTCCCCTTCATTCGCATTAACCAGGTTATCGATCACATAAGCGGGCACAAGCAAAAAAAAAAAAGAGAAAATATGTGTGGATACTTTGTTTGATGGTTGGGGACAAATTCTCTCATAACACACTACAATACCACCCGCGGCCCACTGTTTCCTTTAAATCGGAAGCTTAGGGTAGTGTGTCATCATCCATGACGATGATCGTGATCATATCTTGATGTCTACCGCCGCGATGTCGGCAGATCCTATTTTCTTCGTAGAGCGAGGGAGGGCGGAGCACGCTCTGCTCCCGAATAACGCGGCCTAAGGGCCGCGGAAAATTATCATTATCCAAAGATTGCGCCGGATTTTTGATCAGATCAAGGCGCGGCAATTGGCGCATATTGGAATACGCAACAATTGCCGTAATGCAGAAGCTGAGCAAAAAGGCAAGCAAGGTTGGATAATCATTTTTTTCCGTGGCCCTAAGTGCAGACAGGGTTTAT
The DNA here is from genome assembly GCA_945787615.1 of uncultured Chromatiaceae bacterium. GTDB lineage: Bacteria > Pseudomonadota > Gammaproteobacteria > JAADHS01 > JAADHS01 > CALZJI01. The sequence continues at coordinate 1,845 of CALZJI010000249.1, forward strand.
CATTACTCCGATAGCCCGCTGAAGATAATTTCCACGCGACGGTTTTGTATGCGCCCCTCACGTGTCTCGTTGGAGGCGATGGGGCTGCTGGCGCCCATGCCTCGCGTCGCGATTCTCTCTTCATCCAATCCTTCCTGGATTAAAAACGCCTTTACGGAAGCTGCGCGGCCGGCTGAGAGCTTTTTGTTAAACTCTTCGGTGCCAGTGGTGTCGGTATGCCCCTCGATCGTTAATTTACCACTGGGATAGCGCTCAACTAACGCCTCTGCAACGGTTTCCAATAGCCCTTTGTACTCATCCCTGATGGCCGCTTCATTCAACTCAAAGGTAACATCACGGAGCGTGACGTTGACTCGGTTGCCCTCGCGGTTAACGTCGGCACCCGCGGCGCGTGCACGCGCGAGTGACGCTTGTAGTTTAGCTTCACGGGTCTCGGCAAGCGCGACCTTTTTGTTATCCACCTCGGACGTAAGCCGGGAAATCTTGGCCTCCATCTGTTCGTTTTCAGCGTGTAAGCGCGACTGAACGGCTAGTTGTTCTGCGACATAAGCTTGGTCAGAAATTTTGCTTTCGCTTACCTTCTCATGGAACAGGTTGCGTAAAACGTCGGAATGTTCGGCATTAGCTAAACTCTCACGGGATCGCTTTAGCGTTGCCATCGCCTCTTCGTTGGCTTTTACGTTTGTATCGCTGGCGGCAGAGGTGTATGCTTGGCGGGCGCTGGTCAACGCCGTGTTCTCCGGTGGCGTTGCACAGCCGCTGGCCAACATACCTACAGCCACAATCGGTAGCGGCCAAGTCGTTAAGGATCGATTTTTGTTCATTCAGATCTCCTTCCTAGACAAATTTAAGTGATAATTGGCCTTACGGGTTGGTCTGCCTCTTGATGTCTGTGATATGTCCTTCAAGGGTTGCAATCTGCTCGTCCAATGTTGAGACGTCCTGCTCCAAAGAAGCGACGCGTTGCTTGCGCGCCTCCAGTTCAGCTCGAGTTTGCGCTTGGCGCGCATCAGCCGCCGCTTTGTGAGATTGGCGTTGCGCCGCATCATATTTCCCTATAGAAAAAGACTGCTTAGCGCTGTCGAGGTTGCCCGTCGCGCGGTTGAGGTCATCGGAGGCAAGTTGCCTCACTTGGTTAGTATTTGCTTGCTGCACAGTCGTTTCCGCGTCGTTGATCAGGCTTTGCGTCTGTTTGGCGTAAGTACTGCAACCGGCGCTCCACAACGCGGCGGCGCCGACTAGGCCCACGGTTAAAAACCGACCGGTTTGGTAATATATTCTTTCATATTTCATACAATCCTCCTGGTTAGTCGTAGAACTTTGATTAAACCAAGTTAAGCCGGCGCAATGCCAGTTTTGTAAGTTTAACATACTCACTTCGATCCGCCTGACGTCTTCAGTTTCTCCATCACCTGATCGATGTTGGGCGTGCGATAGCCCACAAGACCGAAGGTGTAGGCGCCGATATTGCTTTGGCCTATATCATCGCCCCAGATGACCAGAATGTTAGGTTTGCCTGATTCGGCTTGGGCGAAGCTCGTCAATATTACGCCGAGTATAAATATCAAACAAATTAATGTTCTTTTCATCGAACCCCTCTTTAAATATTAAATAAGCGCTAATCTTTGCGAGCATCCACGGGCGCCGGAATGGATTATGTATTATCTGGATACCGCGCAGGCGAACATACCGATCCGACCCTCAACGCCTTCATATGATGCTTACATGTGAAGCTTAGAACCGCGTTAGCATACCTATCGATATAGCGCCCACCTTGGTGTCATAGAAGTCGATATCGTGGTCTTCTTCAAACCAAACAACGCCGGCGCCGTTACAAACAGTTATGAAACCGCATGACATAGTCAGGGCTGGGTGAAGTGATTGGTTCATTCTGGCCTCCGTTCTTGGAGTCAGCGCCTGGAAACATAATTGCGCGACATTTTTAATTAGACTCTCTGCCGATTTCCGTTAAAGTAATGGCTCTGGTAACAGTTATCCTTCAAAATCAGGACGTTAACAATCTCACCGTCGATCTCGAGACTCTTGGAGTAGCCGGCTATCTATCACACCACGTCATCGTTCTCTTTTGATAAGCGTTTTGCGGCCAATTTTGGCGGTCGAAGGGTAATCATAATGTCGCGGAAGGCGACACGCTCGTTAGCAATAATTTAGTCATCAAGCGTGTAAACAACAGCTCGTCGCCGGCGCCATCTCGGCCCGCAGCCCATAGGGTTCCTTCCTCGTTACAACACGTTATCCGGCATCTGTGATTAGCTCACTTCAAGAATGCTACTGCGCCAAGAATGGGATAGCTATTGGACTTTGGTCGTATGGGGATCTATTTGTCGCTCCAACCACAGCTGATAAGGAATCGGGCGTAGGATACGATTAGAGCGTATTGAAGAGGGGGTAAAACATTCCATTTAGAGCCTTGAAAGGCCTGTTATAAATTCGAAATGACTCGAATAAGATGACAGCGTTCACGATGTTCGTCGTGAGGCCGACGCGCCCGTAGTTTGACGGACCGGCTGAAATATTCGGGCAACCGGTGTTCAACACATTGCTGGATCATGATTTCTCACAATTTCAGATCGAACGTGTGCTTGGGGTAGTATAGGACATTATCGCGGATTTTTCCGTGCTGTAGTTTTTTAGGTATTCTGTTGAGGCGGCGATGATTCCGTGGGTGTTGCTTGATGAGGCGCGGGTGGCGGGTGATGGCAAGAGGCTGTCGCTCTACCAGCGGGACAGAGAATTTTCCATCAGGCTCGGTGCCGGCACGGAGCTGATGAATAGCCGCAGCCATGGTTCCGAGGAGGCGCTAGCTAAACTCGCCTGTTCTCGGTTCGTGGGGCGTGACTGGCCTCATGTGCTGATCGGCGGTTTGGGCATGGGATTTACCCTCGCCGCCGCCCTGCGACAACTTGGTTCCGATGCCCGGCTGACCGTTTGCGAGCTGGTGCCGGAGGTGGTGACCTGGAATCGAGAACCTTTGGGGGAGCTTGCCGGTCATCCACTGTTAGATCCACGGGTCAAGGTTCGTGTGGGTGATGTCGCGCAGACAATCAAGGCACGGCCGCGGGCTTATGACGCGATCCTGCTGGACGTTGATAACGGTCCCGAAGGCCTGACCCGTAAATGTAACGACTGGCTCTACGGTAGTGACGGCTTATCCGCGGCATATGCGGCTTTACGAGCCGGCGGTGTATTGGCCGTGTGGTCGGCCAGTCGCGATCAGGCCTTCTCTAGCCGACTACTCAAGGCGGGTTTTGAGCTGGAGGAGGTGCGGGCGCGCGCTCGCGGATCTCGGGGTGCACGGCACGTGATCTGGCTTGCCACAGCAGCTCCGTAAATAGACTGACCTCGGCCCGCTCGGTGGGATCGCAGTAGATTCATCCCTAAGGAAACCGGCAATGATATAGGACTTTGATCCCATACCAATCGAAAGCTCACCTCATTACCCTAAAAATGAACAATTAGTTTCCAGCTAATTAGTGGGGTGAAAATATGCAACCTAGAGTACTCAGCCGTACTACTGTATATCTCGTTTCACGCCTACCACTCACCGTTAGACTGTTTTATACCGGTGTACTGATCGTTATGTAACTAAATGTATCGCGACCTGTTTCTCATGACGGCAGCACCGGCACGTGAGGCGCGCAAAATCATACAACAGTAAAAAAAGGAGCTTAGGAATGTCACAAAAAATATGGAACCCGACTGTTTTGATCATCTGCGTTCTGTTTTGGCTAATGCCGCTCTCAGCGCTGTCCGCTGTAGATGACGAAGCGCTAAAGACGGCAGTACAACAAACCATAGAACTCAAACCAGCCAAGCTCTTGGGGCTCGAGGGCCATGGGATGGACGCACCGACCATCGACCAAGCGCTCTTTAAAGCCTATCGCGATAATGATTTTCAAACGTTTTGGGTGAAAACGGATGGTCCCGGAGACAGAGCCGGAATAATAAAGACGGCCTTGTTTTCCTCAAATAAAGAAGGGCTCGATCCGCCGGACTACTTTTTCGATAAAATCGAAAAGTACTGGGAGAGTACTGACGCCACCGGCATTGCCCGCCTGGACGTGCTGCTCACACTGGGAATCGGTAGATACGTAGCTGATCTACGCGAAGGCAGGGCCGAACCAAAAGAACTCGATCCAAAACTGTTCGCCACTGCCCGCGACGCCGACATTGATCCGGTGGAACTGGTCAGAGAAGCACGCAGAACGCCCGATCTTAAACGCTACCTCGATGAACAAGCCCCACCGTTCGTTGCTTACCAAAATCTTCGCGATGCGCTCGCCGAGTATCGGGTTTTTGAAGCGAATGGCGGCTGGGAAACGATTCCAGAAGGGAAAACCCTCAAGGCGGGAATGAATGATCCACGCGTATCGGTGGTGCGGAAACGACTCGCCATTTCCGGAGATCTTCAATCAGAGGATCTCGAATCAACGTTGTATGATGATGTCGTGGCGGTAGGCGTAAAACATTTTCAAAAACGTCATGGTTTGGCGGAAGATGGCGCTTTAGGAAAACAAACCCTGGCGCAGATGAACGTTCCTGTCGATAAGCGAATCCGACAGATTCGAGTTAACATGGAGCGTTGGCGTTGGATCGATCGCGACCAAACAAACTCGGTAATTGCCGTTAATATCGCCGGATTTGAGCTCGTGGGTGTAGAAAACCAACAATTTAATATTATTATGCCGGTCATTGTCGGTAAGACATTTCACATGACGCCGGTATTTAGCGATCAAATCAGTTACGTCGAAATCAATCCGTACTGGAATGTTCCACCCAGTATCGCGAAAAAAGAAATGCTTCCCAAGCTCAAGAAGGACGCCCGCTACCTTGAGAAAAGGAACTTCCGCCTGTTTGAGAGCTGGCAAGAAAACGCCAAGGAGTTGGATTCGACAAGCATACCTTGGGCGAGCGTCTCAGCGAGAGATATGGCTCGTTATCATATAAGACAAGATCCGGGGCCTAAAAACGCCCTCGGAACCGTAAAATTCATGTTTCCAAACCAGTTCAATGTATATCTCCATGACACCCCGTCCCATAGCTTATTTGGGAGAACGAAGCGAACCTTTAGTCATGGTTGTATCCGAGTAAGTCGCCCGGCAGAGCTTGCGTCTTACGTCCTCGGTGGGGAAGAAGGAGGCTGGGGCGTTGACAAAGTGAATGACGTAATCGCTTCTGGGGAACGGAAAGTGGTCCGATTAGACAAACCGCTTCCGGTATATATTTTGTATCGAACCGTTTTAGTGTATCCCGATACCGACCAGCTTATGTTTTTGCAAGATGTGTACGGTCGAGACGCCCTCCTTGAGAAGGCGTTATTTTCGTCGTAGATTACGGAGCTCCCAAGGAGGCGCCTATTCCAGGCGGCTCCAAAGGCGTTGGCTCAGCGCAGGGTTTTGTGGATTGTAGTGTAACGCCGTAGGTCACGTTGCGCGAGCGACGTGACAATCTCCTACGCGCACCCCGTCGTCCCCGGATTTCGCAAGCTACATCCGGGCTACTACGTTTAGTGCGCCAAAACCTGACGCGAGATCAATAGTGTAGGTCTTCACTACACTACAGACACATTTGGGTTGCGCCGCTAAAACCTTTCAAGCGGTTAAGCCGTGAAAGAAGTCAAGAATGGTTCCTTACACGCGCGAATAGCGCAAGTTGCATATTCTGGCCCAACGTAAACACCTATTCTGGCCGAACGTGAAAGCTGACTCTGGTTGAACGTGGACGATTTTGGGGAAAAATCAGAATCAGCGTTCTCTCGTTCCCACGTGCAACAACGAGACAAGCTTAGAACCGCGTTAGCATGCCTATCGATATAGCGCCCACCTTGGTGTCATAGAAGTCGATCTTGTTGTCGTCCTCAAACCAAACAACGCCGGCATTGCCGCTCCAGTCTTTCAAACCAAATATATCTTCCCAAAACACGGTAAAGGTAAATCCTAAACGGTCCGTTTCGTCTTTTTCGCTATAAATTGGATTCACTTCATCATATTCGAAGTTGCCGAAGGTTAGGTTAGTGACATACCGAAGGGCATCGGCTTTGATAATATAGCTCAGCTCAAGCTGGGCGCCGTCATTTGCCATCGCTCGGCCATCGCGGTCATAGTCTATGTAGGTGAGGCGAGGGACCAGCCGATTGTCACCGCCCACCGTAAATTTATAGGAAATATCAAAACTTTTGGTTTTGCCTTCCCGGTTAAGTAAGGCGCGCTCAGCAGCGCTTAAACCTTCTGCCGTTCCACTCAACTCATCATCGATTTCCACATCACGGGTTGAGGCACGTATTTCAAGCTGACTACCCAGTATCTTATCCCAACTGATCCGAAAACCTTCTGATGTACGGTCGGTATCCTCACGTTTCACGTTGATTTGATATGGATCGCGCCACACTTTGGTTTTTAAAGGAGTACTAATGGCTGCCAGCCCAAACACACCGGCTCTACCGGCGCCTTGGCGCACGCCCAAATTAGTCGCGAAGTCAAAACGCAGGAAGTCTTCTAGTCGATTACCGATAAAGATTTGGGTTCTGGATTCAGCCCACGTGTACGACAGTTCAAAGTTAACAAGAGGGATGGCGGATGATTTGCTATCCGGCGTGTCAGTTAAACTGTTGATATTTTCTTTACCTAGATCATTGAGTGGTGTTTTTGACAACATATTCGTTTCGACGGACATGCCCATCACACCAAGGTTGATAAAACCGCTGACGCCCGTTTCTTTTGGAATAGCGTCCATTGCTATGGCCGTGGAGCTAGTAGACATTAGCATTATCGAGCTACATAGTATCGTCAGGATTGATTGTAATGCCTTCTTCATACTCACCTCCGGCTTTGCTGCAGTGGACGGGAATTTATTGGCTGTAACCCTAAAATTTCAGTTCTTTCGTGCGTGCGCCAGCGCCATCGAGTCGGCAATAGGCGTCGTACAGGATCTGAACCTTAACAATCCCACCGACGCCCTCGAGAATCTTGGGATAACGGGCCATTGATCGCGTTTTGTGACAATTCTCATTTGTAACGCGTTGAGTTATCCATTTTGGAACAAGCCAATCGAAACCCGTGATTGGCACACTACTACAACAAAAATAGACGATCTATTGGACTTTGGTCGTATCTAA
>CALZJI010000250.1 GCA_945787615.1 uncultured Chromatiaceae bacterium
TACCCACAAGCTTGACCACACTTCACCCACAGATGATTTGAATTATTAATTACAAGTAAGATAATATTTTTTTGAATAAAAAACCTTAACCAAGTGTCAACTGAAACGGGGTAAGCCCAGGATCGCGGTGGCCACCAATACGGGTTCATTCATCTCACCTTTCAAGAATACCTCGCCGCCATGGCGTTGGCGCAACAGGGGCAGTTGGATATTACGCCCATCGTCGAAGGCTTGGCGGCCCATATCGACGACCCCACCTGGCACGAAGTCAGCTTATTGTGCGTGGCATATCTCGGCATCGTGCAACAGAATGATCAAGTGGCCGTAAAAGTACTTGAGGCACTGCTCGACCAAGCACCCGGCCAACCGGGCCAAGCGACAGTGTTAGCAGGCGAATCCGTGGCCGACGCCGGCCAAGGCGGCGTGACGCCCGAGTGCCGCACACGGGTTGTCGACACCTTGCTGGGCACGTTACGGGATGACGAAAATATTGAACCTAAACAACGCGCTGCGGCGGGCAGCGTGCTGGCGCGTATCGGCGATCCACGGACCGAGGTCACCGACGTAGACGCCATGACATTTTGTTTCGTCCCGGCTGGCGCTTTTTTGATGGGCGACGCCTACCAAGAGTACGATATCGATTACGATTATTGGATCGCCCGCTACCCAGTGACGGTGGCGCACTACCGATTGTTTATTAGGGAAAGCGGTCAAAAACCGAAAAACCCCGCCTGCCTCTCCGGTGCCGACAATCATCCCGTCGTCTACGTGGACTGGTACGAAGCCTGTGCGTTTTGCGACTGGTTGACTAAACGATGGCAAGCGAAGGGCCTAATTCAGCCTGGTCGGGCGGTCGTATTGCCGTCGGAGCCCGAATGGGAGAAAGCCGCCCGCGGCGCAGTACGGCTTCCACGCGAGCGGGTAGCGGGTACCCTGAATAGGGAGGTTAAAGTAAATCTGAAGGACAACTCGAATCCCAAGCGCCGTTACCCGTGGGGCGATGAGGAGGATACAAACCGCGCTAACTACAGCGATACCGATATATGGACAACCAGCGCCATGGGCTGCTTCCCGGGTGGAAGAAGTCCCTATGGCGCTGAAGAGATGTGCGGCAACGTTTTCGAGTGGAGTCGCAGCATTTACGGTGACTTACCTTACCCCAACGATGCTCCGACCCGCCGCTCGCGCGAAGACTTATCCGCCGATGACCCTCGGGTGTTGCGTGGCGGCGCGTTCTACCTCAATGCAGAGAGCGTGCGTTGCGCCCGCCGCAACGGCTACGACCCCGACCTCTGGTACTACCGCCTTGGTTTTCGGGTGGTGGTGTCCCCATTCTTCTCTGA
>CALZJI010000251.1 GCA_945787615.1 uncultured Chromatiaceae bacterium
ATTGCGCCGGATTTTTGCTCAGATTCAAGGCGCGGCAAGTGGCGCATATTGAAATATGCAACACTTGCCGTAACGCAGAAGCTGAGCGAAAAGACAAGCAAGGTTGGATAATTATTGCTTTCCGTGGCCCTTAGGGCCGCGAAAAAATAACTTACGATTTTCGCGTCCCAGATTCGGGCCATCTTTGAACAATCCTCAATCGCCAAAACCTCGAATTAGCCGGGCTAGTACTGCGGTTTTGCTCAATCGGATTGTCCACATCTGACCCAAATCTGGACGCGAAAAATACGAAGTTTTTTTTCGCAAGCCCTTAACGTTTCGTACCAGTATAGGTAATCGTTTAAGGATTGTCGCGGTTAAGCTTCAGTAAAGTAAGAAGGGAACACTATTAGAGCGTTGTGTTCGAGATAATCGAGTTACACATTGCGTCGATTCTTTATTAAAAGCAATAGCTTGCCGGGAGACTCGATGACGGTGAATTTACGAAGCAGGTGAAAATCCGGGATTGGCTCAGTATACTTTGATAGACTGACTCGAAGAGCGATCAAATGAAAATAAGGGCCGCGGAAAAAAATAATTGTCCAAAGATTGCGCCGGATTTTTGTTCAGATTCAAGGCGCGGCAATTGGCGCATATTGGAATATGCAACAATTGCCGTAACGCAGAAGCTGAGCA
>CALZJI010000252.1 GCA_945787615.1 uncultured Chromatiaceae bacterium
CGGCGGAGCGGTAGGTAATATAACAGCGCTTGCTCCTTCGTCGTCGGATGGGGAACGAGTGGCGGCAGGGTTCGTGGGCGGGCCAATGGCGATAGTCGTGTGGACGCACCTCGACGCAATCGCTGAGGGCGGCGATGTGTTGGAAAGTACCGAGTACCGGTTGGCCTCGGGTTGGGCTAATCCAGTCCAGATTCCGGTATTGACTTTCGAGGAACAAGCCGCCGAAGAGCGCCCCCAACGCGATCCCCGTTTCGCCAATATAACGGCATTAGGTAACGGTAAACGTTTAGTGGTTTGGAGTACGGATCAAGATCTGCGAGCTAGTTTGTTTGAGTCCGACGGCGGGTGGCAGGCACCGCTTGTTATTGCCGCCGCGGACACCGACGAACACTATTTGGCCGCAGGCGGTAACGACACCGCGCTGGTGATTTGGATCGAGAATGCTAATAACACGGAGTATATGTTGAAGGCCTCTTGGTTCAACGGTACGGCATGGGAACCGCCTGCGACAATAGACACCCAAACAGGGATTATCCTTTCTCAAGATGGCATTAGTGTGGCGGTCGACCCACTGGGCAACGCCCTTGTGGTGTGGGAGCACACCGCGCCAAGCCGTGTTCGCACCATTCGTTCCGTACGCTACCGCGAGGGTCGCTGGGAGCCACCCGTGTTTCTTAGTAACGGTGGGGCGGATCCGAGCCTCGCCGTTAACAAGCGCGGTGATGCCGCCGCCGTATGGATCGAAGGCAATCGTGTCGTAGGACGCGGCTTTGTTGCCTCAAGTCCGAGTTGGAGCGAAGTCGTCGCAATATCTATTGCCAGTGCTAGGGCGGAGGAACCGGAAGTGTTTCTCGAACCTGATGGACGCGCGGTAGTCGTGTGGATGGATAACGATGGCGATACGTTGTGGGGTACCGTGGGGGAGGTGAAGTAACCGATGCACTAACGCTGAATACAACCTAAGGGGGACGCATTCTTATTCCAATTGAATGGCTTGAGTGTGCTAAAGTTTTTCATAACGAAAGGACACGAGTGACAACACATGGAACGGGCAACGCTCGCAAAAGAGTTGACTGACGCCCTAGCGCCGGCTATCCCCTATCTTACCCAACCCAATAGCGTTGCCAGCGACGAACGCGCTCGTTCGAAACTCGGAGCGCCCAACTGGAACCTTGCGCAAACCCTCTGGCGCAGTTTGAAACCCTACCTGGCGGGAAAAGAAGCCCTCGCAGATGTAGCGGTCATGCCTGACGACGAGGACGCCCGCGCCGCTCTGCGTCTGCTGCTGGATTGAGCTTCCCCCGAAAAAATTGACACCAGGTTAAGGTAAAATAGAAACCTGGAGGAACGAAATGAAGCGAAGAAACTATAGCCCAGAATTTAAAAGAGAAACTGTAAACTACATTAATGA
>CALZJI010000253.1 GCA_945787615.1 uncultured Chromatiaceae bacterium
CATTGCAGCGAGTTTTTCAACGACCAACGTAGCAAGGTCGTCACGACGTGCATCATCGCTACCCACAACGCGTAACGTAATCGGCCGACCAATGGGAGGACCACCGCTCTCAATAATAAAACTTGTCCGAGTGTACCCTTCGAAAGCCCCCACTCTCTGTCGTAAGTCCTCAACAATCTCATCGGCATTACGGTCTCGCTGGGAAAACGGCGTTAAATAGACGCCAAGCAGGACCCAATGTTCATTTTCGCCGAGATCGAAAATGCCGTGACTCCCAATGCGTGTGACAAACGAATCGAGTTCGTTCTCAGGCAAAGCCATAATCTCTCGCTCGATCTCCTTTACCTTTTCGGCGGTACGTTCTAAAGAAGAGCCGGTGGGCAAATCGACAGTGATATAAAATACATCGGCGGACTGTGTTGGAAAGAGCACAAAATCGAGATACCTGCTCGCATATAGAAACGAAGCTATCAGTAAAAGAATGAATGCGGCGACGATACCGTACCTCAACTGTAACAATCGGTTGAGCAACGCACCAAACGCTTCGCGAAAGCGCTTAAACCACGCGCTCCACCTTGGCGCACGAATCGGTCGCGCCCGATTCTGCGCCCCCGCTATCAAATGCGCAGGCATAGCAAAGGAGAGCTCAACCAGCGACAAAGCGAGCGCAAGAACAACCACCAGCGGAATAACATAAACGAAGCTACCCACAAAACCCGGCATAAAAAACATCGGTGAAAACGCCAACGCTGTTGTAAGAATGGTGGTAAATACGGGGTGATAGACCGAATATGTCCCTTCGACGGCAGCGTCGAGCGGCTGGAAACCCCGTTCGCGATATTGCCAAATATTCTCGGCGATTACGATCCCGTCATCGACTATAATGCCGATCACCAAGATCATCCCACCTAAAGCGATCGAATCCAAGTATTCACCAAACACGGGCAGGAAGAACAAGGTGCCTAATAACGCAACGGGAATACCCATCGCCACCCAGAATGCCGAACGCAAATCGAGAAACAGAGCGAGCACGGCTAAAACCAACATCAAACCCATCAAGCCATTAAAGACGACGACTTGAAGTCGCTTACGCGCTAGTCGTGAGGTATCGTTAGAGTACTCGATACCAATCCCTTCGGGAAGCCGTTCGCGATTCTTTTCGATCCATGTCTTAATCGCGTCTGCGGTACGGATAATGTCTGCCGACTCTTTCTTGAACACTTCGAAAGAAATAGCCCGCATTCCGTTCATCCGTGACATCACCTTCTGAGGCTCGAAAGCATCGTTGACGCTCGCAACGTCGCGTACACGTATCATCGTGCCGCTAGGTAACGCGCGTACAATAACGTCGCCGACCTCGTCTGGACGCGCAAATTGGGCGAGCGTAACGATATTCCTCTCACTAGTAAATGACTCGAATGTCCCACCTGTCGCGCGGATGTTCCGATTGCGCACCGCGGCTACAACTTCTCCTGCCGGCATTTGGTATCGCTCGATGCCGTCTTGAGAAATTTCTATTTTTACTTCACGGTCTAGAAAACCGTGCTTACTTACGCTTGCTACCCCGGGAAGATTCAACATCTCCTTTTCAACAATGCGTGCCACGTCCCGCAATTGTGCGTAAGGTACATCTCCGGTAAGACCCACTTCAATGATGGGTAGTATCGCTGTTGTCCATTCCTCGACTTTCGGCCTCTCATCCACCTCGGCGGGCAGGTCCGTAACGCGAGACACCGCGTCACGGATATCGGTCTTGATCTTCTCTTTATCACGACTGTCCGGATCCAGCTTAATGCGAATAATGGAAATGTTCTCCATGGAAAACGATACAATCGTTTTGGTACCATCGACTTGTTTAAGCTGCTTTTCGAGCTTGTTGGTGACGTTTAACTCAACATCCTCGGGCGACGCGCCTGGAAAACGCGTCGTAATAATCATCTCCTCAAAGTCTACTTTCGGAAAATTGTCTCTCTGGATTACGAATAGCGAACTGATTCCCAAGAATAAGATGGTGAACGTGAGAACATTGGCGACGGTGTTTCGCGTAGCGAAGAAACGTAGCAAGGAGCGCATCGTCAGTACTTAGGCCTTGGCTAAAAGCGTACCTTCCCGAACATACCGGGCAACAACCCATTCTGCTTCGGCAGCACAATCTCCACAAAAAAATCATGGGTGACGGGATCTCCGGAGGGAATTATCTTATGTACGGTACCCACCATAGACGGCAATCCCTGCAAGGCGTCAACAGTAACAATCGCCGGTTGCCCAAGTTGCAGGTGAACCACTTCTTGTTCTTTCACTTTTGTTTCAAACTTGAGCTGAGCTTGATCCTCTAGCACAATCAGCGATTGTCCCGGTTGAGTAAGCTGCCCGATTTCCACGCTCTTCGTGGTCACAATACCGTCAAATGGCGCGACAATACGCGCTTCGTTTAATTCCGCCTTCACCTTGTCAAGCGTGGCTTTAGCAATCCGGACTTTGTCCTGTGCCGCTGCATGTTCAAATTCAGCATCGTCAACGCGATCTTTGGATATGGCCATGGTCTCGACCAGGCGCTGCATTCGGTCTTTTAGCTTAGTTTTATGTTTGAGCTCCGTCTCCGCCAGCGCCAACGATGCCTCCGCCGAGGCGCGCTCTGCCGTGAGCACGGCTTCATCCAAACGAACTAGAACTTTACCTCGTTTTACGGTACTTCCTTCTTCGCAGTGGACACTGGCCACGCGCCCCATAACCTTGGCGGCTAACGCCACAGAGCGATACGGTACGACTACCCCCGTCGACACGATTGGCTGTGAGTTTGCCGGTGGCTGCGCATTGACGCTGACCAACCACACATTCGATAAACAGACCGTAGCTAACAAAAACGATGCAACCGAGTACCGTATCGTCTTCCTTTTAGTGTGTTGCATACGCCTCCTTTTCTACGATAAACGGCCAGGAAATTCAACAACCGACTTTCCCTAATCTAGTCCAACTGACGAAACACACTTTAAAGCGTTTCTCTCCGATTTTCGAATAGCTCGTATTATAGGGTGTATGGGAGTAGTAGTGTAAAACGATCATATTACACTGATAAGAGAATTAGCAGGGGAATCCGAAAAGACATCCCCCAATATACCGCAGCGCCGCGCCGACAGAGCAATTGAACGACACATTATAACTATACTCTCGTCTGCACCGTTCCAACGTAGATCATACCGATGTGACTATAACGGCAGAAAAATGATGTCCTTTAGTCGTGTTTAATAACCCACTATTATCGTCTGCTTTGTAATGTTCCTGCAGTCGGAACATCTTCGAGATTAATTTTTGATTCCCTAGCATTATTTGCTACCATCGCGAATCAGTTACAACGGACGAGCGGGCACTATAATCACGCAAAATACAACGTCTTCATTGAGACCAATATCGCAAGATATACAAGATATATAATGAGTAAAAAGCGCATCCTTATTTTTGCTGAAGCCGTTACCCTAGCCCATGTTGCCAGACCGGCGGTCCTAGCTCAAGCTTTGAACCCCGACCTCTACGAGGTCTATTTGGCATGGCATCCACGGTTTGAAAAGCTCTTTCCGGAGTTATCGGTCGCGCGACGTACCATTCACTCGGTTCCCTGTAACCGCTTCATCAACGCCCTGGCAAAAGGTAAACCTCTCTACGATACAGAAACATTGCGCGACTACGTTACCGAGGATCTGGCCGTCATAGAAGACATCCGCCCGGATCTAATCGTAGGTGATTTCCGCTTGTCTTTGGCGGTCAGTGCTCCCTTATCCAGCGTGCCCTATGTGGCGATCAGCAACGCCTATTGGAGCCCATACGCGAAACAGCACTACCCGGTCCCGGAACTGCCCATCACCAATACCTTAGGAGTCGATATCGCCCAAACCTTGTTTAGCGCCGCGCGACCCGTCGCCTTCGCTTTACACACCATCCCAGTGAACCGAGTGAGGCGGGAACACGGCTTACCACTCCTAGGTTGGGATTTACGACGTATTTATACTTGGGCGGATCACACCCTCTACGCCGACGTACCCGGACTCTTCCCAACATACAACCTGCCAAAACATCATCACTACATAGGCCCGATTCCCTGGTCACCCATCGTGCCGCTTCCTGATTGGTGGAGCAAGCTAGTAACGAATAAACCGGTTATCTATGTCACGCTCGGAAGCTCAGGCCGCAGCGATTTGTTGCCAACGGTCTTCTCTTCCATGGCCGAAATGCCTGTCACCGTAATTGCAGCCACAGCAGGACGCATCAAACTTGACACGGTCCCCAACAACGTGTTCCTGGCGGAGTAC
>CALZJI010000254.1 GCA_945787615.1 uncultured Chromatiaceae bacterium
CATACAGAAAGCAAAAGCAACCAAGGTGCCGCCCGTCTTCGCCTGTTCCACACAGCGATTGCGAGCGCAACGTTGCCGTCACGATCTGGCTAAGGGCCGCGGAAACAAATAATCATCCAATTTTGTTTGTCTTTTGGCCCAGCTTCTGTGTTGCGGCAAGGGTTACATAAAGGGACTATGCGCCCCTTGCCGCGCCTTGAATCTGAGCCAAAATCCGGCGCAATCTTTGGACAATTATTTATTTCCGCGGCCCTAAGTCGGACACACTGCTCCGTGAGAGTGTGTACGCGTATCGTGAAAACGGATAAGGAGAGCTTGTATGGGTACGGCGCTTTTCCCACCATTGGACCTACGCGATTGGCACGCTACCCGAGATACGCTGCATGGTTGTGCGAAGTTACTCGGGCAAGTTCGCGCCACCATGACGCCTAAGCAAAAGCATTGGTGGCATATTACCCTTCATGTCGGCGCCCGAGGCTTTACTACGACGCCTATTCCGGCGGGTGAGCTCACCTACGAGTTATTCTTAAACTTGGTTGACCATGAACTTCAAGTCAACCCTAGTCGGGGCGAACCTTGGGTTACATCATTACGCGGGCGTTCGATCGCGGATCTCAGGGATGAGCTGTTTTCGACCTTAACGCGCATGGGGGTCGAACCTTCAATCGATCAAGCTCAATTCGCTGATCATTCCATAAGAGAATATGACGGTGGTGCGGTAGACCGTTACTGGCAAGCGCTCACCCAAGTCGACGTGCTATTCAAACGTTTCAGAGGTACGTTACGTGATGAGACCAGTCCCGTGCAGTTATTTCCACACCATTTTGATTTATCATTTTCATGGTTTTCCGGACGTAAGGTACCTGGTGCGGGTCCCGACGATGAAGAAAGCGCCGACGAACAAATGGCCTTCGGCTTTTCAACGGGAGACGAAACGATACCGAATCCCTACATTTATGTAACCGCCTATCCTCTTCCTCATCAACTTAAGGATACGGCTATACCAGAGGGTGGCTATTGGCATACCGAAGGTTTCGAGGGGGCTGTTCTGGAGTACGACACGCTTACAAAATCTGCGGCGCCTCAAGACGCGTTAACAAATTTTTTATCAGGGCTACAAATCGCGGGAGCTAGTTTAATGAACGATTAACGCCTTTGTAGTCCATAGTCAAAACAAACATAAAAAGAAAAGAGGAAGAGTGATGAAGAAAGTCCGCGTTGCCGATTGGACCACGTTAGAACCGGTCACGCCCAGGTACGCTCTCGTTGCGAACGTCGACCTCGTCATTATCCGCTGGTCCGAACGAGATAACGTGTCCGTGTTGTACGGGCGATGTCTGCACAGGGGGGCGCTCTTGGCCGATGGCCTCATTCGTGGCGAGGATCTCATCTGTGGCGTACATAACTGGGACTACCGTTATAAAACCGGCGTCAGTGCCTACAATCCCGCGGAAAGACTAAAAAGTTTCCAGGCGTGGGTAGAAGATGGCGGAGTGTGGGTAGAC
Organism: uncultured Chromatiaceae bacterium; assembly: GCA_945787615.1. Taxonomy (GTDB): domain Bacteria; phylum Pseudomonadota; class Gammaproteobacteria; order JAADHS01; family JAADHS01; genus CALZJI01. The sequence goes on from CALZJI010000254.1 coordinate 1,506, forward strand.
GAAGATGAAATCGCGAATTGGGAACGCGAGAATCCGCAGCCCTATGATCGCAGCGCCTATTTAGGTTTGTACGCGGATCTTCACGGTACCCCAGATGAACCGTATAACAACTATATTCAACATCTGGCTGAACATGGATTGAGCAAAGTGGGTCACCATGGTCGTGTCGCAGCTATGGGTGTTCCACGCGATCAGCTACCAAAATGGGAAGATATCCAGATTTTGACGGCGCAGCTTCATCGCGTGCCATTACTAGACAATGCCTCTGTTGACACGGAAGTTGTGATCGGACCAAACGCGAAAAAACCCCTCGTACTCGAAACCCCCTTATTTGTTTCTGACATGAGTTTCGGTGCCTTGTCGGAAGAAGCGAAAGTCGCTTTGGCAAAAGGGGCTGAATTGGCCGGCACCGCGATTTGTTCGGGGGAAGGCGGCATGCTGCCTGAGGAGCAAGCGGCCAATAGTCGATATTTTTACGAACTCGCCTCGGCACGATTTGGCTATTCCATGGGAAAAGTAAAAACGGCTCAAGCGTTCCATTTCAAGTGCGGCCAGGGTGCGAAAACGGGAACTGGTGGACACCTACCTGGCAACAAGGTGAAGGGCAAGATCGCCGAAGTGCGCGGCTTGAAGGAAGGCGAACCGGCCGTATCGCCAACGCGTTTCCCCGATTGGGAACATATTGATCAGTACCGTGATTTTGCCGCTCAGGTGCGAGACGCTACAGACGGTATTCCCATCGGCGTGAAGCTGTCGGCTCAACATGTCGAACGAGACATTGACGCCGCGCTACAAATCGGAATCGACTACGTCATCTTGGATGGTCGTGGTGGTGGCACCGGGGCGGCGCCGTTGCTGTTTCGTGACAACATATCGGTGCCCACCATTCCCGCATTGGCTCGCGCTCGCCGTTATCTGGATCAGCGAGGCCGGCGAGATGTGACGCTAATCGTTACGGGCGGACTGCGGCTACCTGCTGACTTTGTTAAGGCCATGGCATTGGGGGCAGATGCCATTGCCGTATCCAACGCCGCCATTCAAGCGATTGGTTGCTTAGGTATGCGCGCTTGCCACACCAATAATTGTCCGGTCGGTATCGCCACGCAAAATGACAACCTACGTCGTCGCTTGGAAATTGACAAATCTGCCCAGCGTCTTAATAACTTTTTCCGCGCCGCTACGGAGTTGATGCAAGTGATGGCACGCGCCTGCGGACACCATCGTCTTGGTCAGTTTTGCATTGATGATCTGACAACATGGAACCGCGAGGTGGC
>CALZJI010000255.1 GCA_945787615.1 uncultured Chromatiaceae bacterium
AGTGCGCTGCAGTTATTGAGCTGCTCACTGCCATGACGCTCTATCGTCGACTTCCTTAGGGCCGCGGAAATAAATAATTGTACAAAGACTGCGCCTGATTTTGGCTCAGATTCAAGGCGCGGCAAGGGGCGCATAATCGCTTTATGTAACCCTTGCCGCAACACAGAAGCTGGGCCAAAAGACAAGCAAGATTGGATGATTATTTGTTTCCGCGGCCCTTACTATGGGGCACCCGAGCTTTATCTTGAAGATGGAGCGTCATGGGAAACTGGAACTTCACGGTTGCGTTTGTGATCCCAATCACGCGCATTGCCTGTATGACTTGGCAATCAGTATCCTTGAGCGCTTGCTGCACCGTATAAGTCGCGGAATCGCATCCCAACACCAGTACAGCATCATACTCCTTCGCGCTCTTCAGCAAGCGGTTGCGCTGCCCTTTGGTCCAAAGGCACATTGTTGGAAGGGGTACGTACTTGGCGAAGACACCGGTCCGTATACCACGTTGCTCGAGTGGTTCGCGAATTTCTTTGATATGTTCTTCGAGAGCGCGGGTCTTGAGACCGCTCTTGAAAAAGTCGATGAACGGCGAGTTCTTCTGCATCGCTAGACTGACCGGCGGGCAGACTGGACATGAGACAATCAAAACCGATCTGGCATTCTCCAGATCACTGGAGACTTCTCGCGGCTCTAGATGAAGCGGCATTATCTACTTCCTCTCGGATGCTAACTTTATTGGCCTGCGGCTCGTTGAGCCGCACTCCGAAAACTGCGTGACCAGGAGAACTGCAAACTCCACCTACATAGTCAAGTTGCTCGCCGAGGCAAGCCGCCAATCAAAATAAACTTCAAGATTCGCATTAGTCTTCTCCGTATTGTTGTAGTAGTTTTGATTGAACTAAGGCAATGTTTTGCCTAGGTAAAATGCTAAAGTCATCCAATTTCTATACCCGCACCGCCAGGTAGCCGCTAGGAATCACGTATCAATTTGTGGGAATGCCGCCTATCCCGCGAATATCCATTATGAGCAGGCTACGCAATAATAAGGGCCGCGGAAAATAATAATTATCCAAAGACTGCGCCGGATTTTGGCTCAGATTCAAGGCGCGTCAAGGGGCGCATATTGAAATATGCGCCACTTGCCGTAACGCAGAAGCTGAGCAAAAAGACAAGCAAGGCTGGATAATTATTATTTTCCGTGGCTCTAAGATCATCTAATCGATATGGTCGACGATATCATCCATACGTCGGCGCGGCGTCGGTGAGGGTAATTCAGCCGGATAGCCGACACTGAGTAATGCAACTGGAGTAAACCGCTCGTTAAGTCCAATGGCTTTCCGCGTTTCATTTTCATCAAAGCTTCCCACCCACGTCGACGCCATGCCCGCGGCCACGATGGCGAGTTGTGCGTAGGCCGCGGCAATGGTGGCGTCCTGTGTCGCATAAAGATTTCGGCCCCGTTCGGCGTATTTCTCGGCGGAGCGTTGCGGGTCAGCGCAAAAAACCAAGCAGACCGGGGCTTCGCTGATAAACGATTGGTCCAGGGAGGCTTGGGTTAGCCGGTTGCGGACGTCTTGGTTTTTGACAACTACGATATGGTACGCTTGCAAATCGCCCGCCGAGGGGGCGGCGCACGCCATTTCCAGAATTGCATGAAGTTTTTCGGGTTCCACTGGGGCGTCTTCCTGAAATCTACGGACTGAGTGGCGGTGTCGTACGGTCTCGAAAAAATCCCACATGGTTTAACCCTTCTTGAGCTTTGAAAGTTCGGGATGGTCAGGGGCGTTAATTTCCAGAACGCGAAGCGCGTCGTCGGCCAGTTCGTTCAGACCCAATCTGCGATAGGCTCTTACTAAGATGGCGAGCGCATCGCGGGCCGCTGGCGTGCGTTGGTATTTTTGAAGGACAAACTTGGCCCGATTTGCCGCAGCAACGTATGCGCCGCGGCGCATGTAGAAATCGGCGACGTGAATCTCGTAACGGGCGAGGTTATTATGCAAATAAGCCAAACGCCGCGCCGCGTCAACCGCATACTGGCTTTCAGGAAATAGCTCGATCAATGTCGAAAAATATTGAAACGCTTCTTGTGCCCCACGCGGATCTCTAGCAGTGGGGTCTAAATCGAGTAAATAGTCGAGGCTGCCCATGCCTTTTTCAAAACTTGCTAATCCCCGCATATAGTACGCGTAGTCGACCTTGGGATGGCGCGGGTAGAGTTTTATAAACCGATCGGCGGCGGCGATCGCCGATTCCGGTTCGTCAAATTTAAAATAGCCATAGATGATGTCCATCTGTGATTGCTGTGCATAACGGCCAAACGGAAAACGAGCCTCCAGGGTTTCGAGATGGCGCAGTGCTGTTTCATAGTCGGCCGTGTCCAGTGCGGCTTTGGCCGCCTCGTAAAGCTGACGGGCTGTCCAATCCTTGGTCTCGTCTTCCACGTCCGGAAATAGCGCACAGCCACCGTTACCGAGTAACAGCGCCAGCAGAATAAAAAAACGTATTGGTTTGTTGAACATATTCGCTAAATGATGAGATATTTGATTAAATTATACCCGATCAGAACGCCGAGTTCCCGTCCATCTTGGTAAAGTCTAAAGCTGTGAGTCTGAGGTGGCGAACCCGTTTTCGGGGCGTGGGTGTTGGCGGGGGTATGACAGCAGCGATACGACCGCGAGTGAACATGGTGTGTTTGGATGATTGAGCAGTACTGGCGGCTGAAGTTATGACCGAATCCCAGAAGTTATCGGCCGATATACCGGAAGAAATGGCGGGTATGCGTTTAGACCAAGCACTGTCCATTCTCTTCTCCGACTATTCCCGGTCTCGTTTACAGCAATGGATTCGCGGCGGAAACGTGACCGTTAACGGGCATAAGTTGCGGCCCCGCGACAAAGTGATCGGCGGGGAGCGGGTTGTGGTTGTGATTGACGTGGAGCCCGACGTTCGTTGGTCGCCCGAGCCCGTCGCGTTGGATATCGTCTACGAAGATGAGAACGTTATCGTGGTAAATAAACCCGCGGGCCTTGTTGTACACCCTGCCGCTGGAAACCTTGATGGCACGTTATTAAACGCATTACTGCACCACGCTTCGGAATTACATAGAATTCCGCGTGCGGGAATCGTTCACCGCCTTGATAAGGATACATCCGGGCTCATGGCAATCGCGAAGACGTTAACCGCTCAGAAAAGGCTGGTCGAGCAATTACAGGCGCGGACGGTAACGCGTGAGTATGCTGCGGTTGTTGTCGGCGCGATGGTCTCGGGCGGTACGGTCGCCGCGGCCATCGGTCGGCATCCGGTGGACCGTAAGCGAATGGCTGTGGTCGGCAACGGGAAACCGGCGGTTACCCACTATCGCGTTAAGGAGCGGTTTGTTCATCATACCCACCTTACGGTACGACTTGAAACGGGGCGTACCCACCAAATACGGGTGCACTTGGCGTATATTCACCATCCATTGATTGGTGACCCAGTCTATGGCGGTCGGCTGCGCATACCTAAAGGTGCCAGTGAACGTTTGAGTGGTGCGCTTCGTGGCTTTAAGCGACAAGCGCTTCATGCGGGGCGGTTGAGGTTTAGTCACCCCGCCAACGGGGAGACTGTAGAATGGGCCGTACCACCTCCGGACGATATGAATTCGTTATTATCAGCATTGCGTGAAGAGGATGTGGCCTAGTCTGTCGACTTAGAGACTTATTCGCGCCCTCGGATGGCGGCGTCTAGTGGAGCAAGTTATGCTTGTGGGTGCAAATAGTAGCGGCGCCGCCACCTTTCATGGGAGGCGATTGCCCCCTGTGTGAGGCTAGACAATGGAATTGATACAGCCCGATTGGCCCGCTCCGCCAACGGTACACGGTGGAACGACGTTACGTTCTGGGGGGTATAGTGCTGGCAGATTTTCTTCGCTAAATCTCGGTGACCATGTGGATGACAACACGGCGGCGGTGGCAGCAAATCGACGGCTATTAAGTGACACTTTAGTATTGCCTTCACCGCCGATTTGGCTCAACCAAGTCCACGGCACTTCGGTTGTGAATGCGTTCGGAGCAACGCCCAACAGCGTGGCGGATGGCAGCTACGCCGATCGACCGGGCGTGGTCTGTGCGGTGTTAACGGCGGATTGTTTACCCGTTATTTTTTGCGATCGCGCCGGAACGCGCGTGGCTGTCGCCCATGCCGGGTGGCGGGGATTGGCCGCCGGCGTGTTGGAGGCGACGGTGGAGGCCATGGGGGTGGTCCCGTCGCAACTAATGGCTTGGCTAGGGCCGGCCATAGGCCCCCAGGCGTTTGAAGTGGGCGGGGAGGTTAGAGAAGCATTCGTTAATTTTGCCAACGAGGCGAGCGAGGCCTTCACACCGTCCCTCAACGGTCGGTGGTTCGCCGATATTTACGTGTTAGCCGCGCAGCGCTTGGTACGCCGCGGCGTGGCTGACGTTTATGGCGGCGGTTGGTGCACATTTAACGAAAGGGATCGATTTTATTCCTACCGACGCGATAAAATCACAGGACGAATGGCGACGTTAGCCTGGATTGATTAGGCAAGGGGACGCGTTTATGGATAACTGGTACATGTTAGCGTTGGTGGGGAAAGACCGGCCTGGAATCGTCGCGCGGATAACGGGCACGTTATTTGAGGGCGGTGGTAACGTTGGCGAGGCATCCATGACAAGACTGGGTGATAGCTTTACGGTCATGATGATGGTGCGGTTCGACGGCGATAAACACGCGTTGCGGGCGTTGCTTGAGCCTGTCTCGCAGCCGCTCGGTTTGCAGCTGCATATTGATAATATCGACGGTCGGCTGCACCAGCATGTGGAGCCGGATGTTCGGATAAGTGTGCTTGGCGCTGATCGGGCGGGAATCGTGGCGCAAGTGACGGGCGCGATGGCGGAGGCGGGTTTGAATATATGTAATCTCGAAACGGACGTGGGCGGGAGTGAAGCGCACCCGATTTATATCATGCACATCGAAGGGCAGGCCTTACACGGTGTTGACCGGCTTCACGACGCCGCGCAAGCGCTGTTGGATAAAGGCGTTGAAGTTACCGTATCAGAGATAGACGCACTGATAGGGTAGAGCTCCGATGGCGGTATTAGAAATTCTGCGGTATCCGGACGAGAGACTGAAAAGCGTTGCCGAACCCGTGGCGGAGTTCGACCAAACCTTTCAAGATTTCATTGCCGATTTGGAAGCAACGAGGCAAAGCGCGCCGGGTTGCGTGGGTATTGCGGCGCCTCAAGTGGGTCGCAGCGTGCGCGTTGTGTTAGTGGATGTTTCGACCAAGCCAAAAATAACGCATCACGGTCATCTTGCCTTGGTTAATCCAGAAGTCACGGCCTGGGACGGATTTACGGTAGGTCGGGAGGGTTGTTTGTCGGTACCCGATTTCACTGGCAACGTGATTCGCGCGGAGCGGATAACCGTGGAGGCGCTCGATCAATTCGGGGGCTCGGTTAAGTACGAGATGGAGGGCTACGAGGCACGAGCGGTGCAGCACGAGATAGATCATCTGGACGGCCTATTGTTTCTTGATCGACTGGTAAGTCGCCGTAGTGATCTGTTTCGCCGAAAAAAATATCAAAAGAGTGGGGGTGAAAAAGGTTAGGATGTAAAGCGAGTCAGCCGCTTAGCGAGCTACTCGGCGTCAAAAAGTGTAACCTATGCTGAATACTTTCTCGTCATTTTTGTTTATCGTGTATTCGAACTCGATTCGCTCGCCGTTGTTAAGTTTGTACCCTGCGCCTAACCCGACCGCGGTGTTGTCCTCAAAATAGGTTACAAATTCGCTAAAGGATAGCTCGTCTATGTCTTGTTCCTCATCATCCCATATGTAACCAGCTTTGCCTTTGAAATAGAGGTTACCTTGGCTGCGAAAGGCGGCGTATTGGGCCTCGCGCCCTTCTTCCCAGCTGAATATGTCAGTAAATGAGGGTCGCTCCCGTTGGGTGCTCAACCGATATGCGCGTTTGTTTGCGGCTACGCTGGCCCACTGGGCAGACGATTCCAAAGCGCCCACTTTCTTAACGTACGCACTGGAAGTCGTGGGCGGCTTACCACGGCTGGACAGCGCAAACGTGTCGAAATCGCCTATGTTACTGCCGGTATTGCGTTTTCCGTCCGCCTCCGCGACGGCGGCGCCCGCAAACGATGCCATCACTATCCAGCAAAGAGTGGAGATGCTGATTTTCATGGACAGGAGATATTTCCTTTTTATTTATAGCGTAAAACGCTTTAAAAAAACCATAGCGATCGTCTAGGTTATCACTATGAGAGAATTCAATATAAAGTATAGCAAATTATCACCAAAACACAAATCCACATCAATTGAATAACAAAAAACTGGGCTTTGGTGAGCAACTTACTTGTAGGCCGTCTACAATTAGTATTGATGGGAAAAGCCAAACTGCCGTTCGCTGTGGAAAACGGCAATCCGCTCAAGCAGCGGAGAAAGGGTTTCGAAGGGGGCGGTTACGCTAGCGGGGGTCTGAAAGAGGGACAAGCCGTCGAACGTCTTGATCACACAAGTTCCCCGCAGTGGTTTTCTTAACACTATGATAAATATAGTTAATTTATTTTCGTGTAGCGGGGGTTGGTTTGATTTGGAAGTGATCCGCTATCAGACCCGTTTGAGACAACCGCGATGTTGCCCTGCTTTGTCCATCGGGTGCCAGCAGGTGCGGCCGAACGCGGTGCGCCCGCTAACACTAAAGAATTGTTGGCGCTTATATCGCCGTAACACCGCCTAGAAACAATTAGTTAAAAGGTGAACCAGTGGGAATAACACCAACTCCGTTACAAGAGCTGCGAGACCCGGTGCTTGAGGCCCATGGGGTACGCGTCATTATCAAACGTGATGACCTTATTCACCCTGTTATTTCTGGGAACAAATGGCGAAAGTTGAAATACAACTTATTTATGGCCAGACGCCAGCGCTATGATACGCTGCTGACGTTCGGTGGGGCGTACTCAAACCACATCCATGCCTTTGCCGCTGCGGGTCGTATCTGTGGGTTTAATACCATCGGCGTCATTCGTGGCGAGGAGACGTTGCCCCTAAACCCTACACTTCAGTTCGCGGTGGACTGCGGTATGCATCTCCACTACGTTGATAGGAAGCGGTATCGAGACAAGTCTGATGCGGAATTCATACAAAATCTCCGTGACCGGTTTGGCCGGTTCTTCCACGTGCCGGAGGGTGGGAGTAATCTCCTCGCGATGACCGGGTGCAGTGAGATCGCGGCGGAACTGGAGGATGCACTCAGCGATGACTTTGACGTCGTCGCGTGTCCGTGCGGGACCGGTGCGACATTGGCTGGGCTTGCCGCTGGGTTACAAGAAGAAAAACGCGTTATCGGTTTTGCGGTGTTGAAAGGGTCGGATTTTTTAACCGATGACGTACGCAGTCTTCTTGCCGCCTGGGGGGAAAAGGCGTTAGACAACTGGCATATAGAAACCACTTATCACCACGGCGGCTATGCCAAGCTCTCTACTGAATTGGTGGATTTCATTGACGGTTTTGAACAGCGCAATCGCCTAGCTCTTGAGCCCATATACACAGGTAAAATGCTCTATGGTCTGTATGACATGATACGGCGCGGCGCGTTTAAACGCGGTGAGACAATCGTAGCCGTGCATACGGGGGGCTTGCAGGGTCTAGCTGGGCTGGGGAAGAAAATAGAAAAGATGCGTGCCAGACTTCGGTATGGTGCCGTCCATTAATCAGCCCCAACGCTGTTTGGCGGTAACTATAACTAATAGGGTAGGGGTGAGCTTGCTGGCGATTGACAGTGTCGCACAAGGTAATGCACCAGTTTATGGGTCATTGGGCGGGAAATGCGGGCAGCGGTGTCGCAGCTGTTAGCTTTCTTCAAGTATCGGCGAAAGAGCGGGCCATACGTTCTCCAAGATGAGCGGTTGACCCTGAGCTGTAGGATGGATACCGTCTCGCTGAAACAGCGTGAAGTCATTTTCCAGGCCATCGAGCAGAAAAGG
>CALZJI010000256.1 GCA_945787615.1 uncultured Chromatiaceae bacterium
ACGGTGTACCGAAATAAGTAAAGAAGGCAAAAACAAAGATGCCGATAATCGCTATCGCGCCCGCTCGCACTGGAATACGATAGGTAAATCGAGCGTGAATAGCCGCGCCAAGAGCCAACCAGTTTAGGAACGCCGATGTCTCGAGGGCATCCCAGGCCCAGTACCGGCCCCACGCGTCTTGCGCCCAAACGGCACCCGCAATCAGCATCAAACTTTCGAACACCAATGCAAGCAACATAAAGCGCCAGGCATAATTGTCAATCACGGTGTCCGCAGGCATTTCCCGAAACACGGCCGCAAATCTCGGCAGCCTTCGCAACAGAATAATGCCGGCGAGTCCGGTGCCGATCAAGCAGAATGCCAAAAAGAATTTTCCAAAGCCAACGTGGGCCCATTTCCAGTTATTGAAGTAGGTGGGCGGATTGGGCACTGCCTCGGGTTCTAAGGCGAGAATCCATAGTCCTAACACCCACAGTGTGGGCAGCACCACCACGGCACTCGCGCGTAGCAACGGAAATCGCCAATACACCACCGCGTAAATAAGACCCAGGCTAAACAATTGGCTGATTAAGAGCTCATAAAGATTGACGAATGGGCCGTGGCCAATACGTATCCAGCGTTCCGCGAGACACAGGGTTAGCAATAACACGCCGGCCGAGAGCAGCGCGAGCACTTTGGTCTCATAGGCGTTTGCAGCCATCGCCCCCGCAGAACTCCCTTTATTCCAGATTACGCCACGACACGCAATGAACGTCGCAAACGCGTACGCCGCGAGCCCTGCCCACAACCAGGTTACTTCCGTCGCGGGGCCTGAAATATTCACAACGTTCTCCTCACATTAGTACTACTCATTTCAGCACCCTGTTGAGCTACTGGAACACGGTCGGGAACGACCTGCACGCCAAACTTACGCCAAAAATGAACAAACAATCCCATTACACTCAGAACAGATGCGAAAAACATCCAATAAAGCGTCGGATCGTAAAAGACTTTATACCCCATCCAGGTAATAAGCCGATCGTAGCGTAGCGACCCGGCTTCCATTTTCACCGATTGCCCTGGCGTTAATTCCACCCGCTGCCCTTCTACGTTGACCACGAGCACTCCCGTTGCATTCCGGCCGTCCAACACCCAGGCCTTGTCTTCATCCAAACCCGTATCCAGACGCAGCCAAAACTTTATCGCTTCGCCGCCCGGCGGTGTCCAACTGTTGTCTTGCTTATACTCAAACAGCGGATAGGAAGGCATATGAATCGCGCCGCTAATGGACTCTCCGCTTTCTGGCGACCATGTTAATACCGGAGCGAATCCTTTATTAAACGATGTATAGAAGCGATAGCCCTCTAGCACCAACGGCCTATCGTCACCGACGATTCTCTGTTCCAAGTCTCCCTTTGCATTAGGCGCCAGAACATGACTGTGTGTTAGCCCCCGCACCATTCCCGGCGAATAATCCACCGTGTAAGACCCTTGGACGAAGCTCACCTCATCGATCGCGCCACTGTGCCAAATGCCTGCCTTTACCCGTATTAGATCATCAGAACTAAATTGGTTTCCCTCCAACATTTCAAGGTGAGCTTCGAAATGCGTCAACCTCCCAACGGCGGCGAGAACAACCATTGCAAGAAGCCCAATATGAAAAACCAATAATGGCTTGCGGCGGTTGATCCCGGGATGGGTTAATATGGCGGCCAACAGATTAAGCGCCAGGAAGGCGAGTGGAGCCACCAACACCCAAATAGAGGTCGTTTCCGGATTACCGTAGCTTAAGGAAGCGCCGACACCCAGCCATGCCATACCGGCTAAGGCTAACCGAGGGGATCCTAAGAGCCGAATCGTTCTTTTCATGGCCACGCCCAGCATTCCCCGCGTTTAGGGGGGGTTAACACACGACTCTGAAGGCCCACCGGACCCCAACATCCAGGGCGCCCCAACAATACCGTTACCGGGTTCTCCCACTGAGCCACAATTGGTATCTAGCCACTCCCCACTGCGGGCGAAACTCTTAACTTTCAATACCGCCCCGTTATAGTACGGGTATTTGTAGATTCGGCTCTCTGTTTTACCTCTTAGCTGGGTTCCCGCGGGAAGCCCCGCCTCAGGACCAACGTCGTTTAAGTTTGCGAGAAAGACTTTGTTTTTCCAACCGTGAGGAATCGCAATATGGCAATAGGTACAACGCAGCGGCGCCGCGCCGGGCGTATTTCCGAGAAACTGCCCATGGGCCAGATGTGCGTTGTTCTCCACCGCCGTCCCGATACAAGAGCCGGGTGAGCCGGTGGTGACGCGCCTAAATCCGCTATTGAGCGCACCGGCCGGACTGGGTCCCGCAGGTATATTCCCTGTCGGGAAGATCTTTCCGTACTGATTATAGTCATGGCACTTGAAACAGAGGTGGTCCTCGCGATTAGAGCCCGTCTGGTTGCTCCATCCCCCTTTAAGTAGAAAATCGTTGGCTGACCCATGCGGCCCCCACACATTGCCATTGACGCCACCTCGGGGCACAGCGGTACCCGGATCGGTATCGTTTCCGTGGCAATCGGTGCAGTACATGGTCTGCAGACCTACGGCAGCATTAAAAGGCGTTAACCAGACGTCGGGACCGCTGATCCCGCGCGTTGCAGGATCGCGCCCCGTGTTGGTTATGGTTGGATGCCAAGACCGATGGTTATTGGCCTCATAATCAACGGTGTAGGCTTGCCCCTCCGGTATGCCGCGGAACGCGCCGCCTGGCGTTGGGGCCGTACCTTCGCCCTTGTGATCTTCGGGTGATTGAAACTCCATGCCCTGATTGGTGTAGTGGGTCATGACTTCCGCGCCATTGGCCGTTACGCCTTGGATACCCGGTGGCGTACCGCTAGAAAACGAACCCAACTCAGGGGCCGTGTCGTAGGCATAATTGGAATGGCACTTGAGACAGACTTGATACTCGCGGGTGACATACGGCGAACTGACGTTAGTCGACGCGCCCGTGTCGGGGTCGCCGCGCTTGATTTCGAAGATCGTTGGCTTGGCGCCAAACTCCGTCGATTCCCACGCAACCGGTTCAACACCGAAGATACCGCGCAGCACGCCGGAAGCGATATTGGTGTGAAACCCCTCGGGATTCATAGCAATTTCATCGGCGTTGTGGGGATGGGTTCCTTCTTCCCCAGGTATGGTGTTGTCATGCCAAAACAAACGGTTCCGTGAAACGCGGTGAGGATTATGACAGTCGGTACACTCGGCGTGGCGATTGAGTAAGCTTCCTTGCTCTCCGTCTTCGTTGACTTTACTTGCTTTTCCGATATTGGCTTGCGCCTCAACGAAATCTTTTCCGCCTTGGTGAATACCCGAGCTACCGATAGAATGCATTTCCCGCGACGCCGCTTGATCCGACGTTGCGATAGGCATGTGACGATTACCGACGGTCGTAAAGTCCGTCTTAATATCGGGCACGCCAAAACCGGGGCGCATCTCTTGGCCTTGGAGCACTCCTCCGTCTGCCGAATGGCAGGCGTAGCAGGTCTCCTCTATGGCAGCCGAACCACCGAGCTTCATCTTGGCCCCCGTCTCGGGATCAATAATCGTACTGCCGTCGACACCTTCGCGCAACAGACGTCGCGAACCCTGGACTGTATGGGGATCGTGACAGTTCAGACAGGCCGCTTGCCACACCTGTGTCTCGCGCGGAAACTCCCGCAGATCCGCCGCGCTATCTTGATAGCGGTAAGTCGCGACATTTGGATTGGCGTGGGCGGAACCCACCCACCCGGCCTTAGCATGGCAAGCGACGCAAATAATGTCGTTTTCAGCATCGTAAACGTCATCAGCTATGGGCGGGCCTTCCTGAAACCGATTTACGCGTAGGAATTTGATGTTCTGACCGGAAGGGTCACGCATGTGCGGGTCGTGGCATGAAACGCATTCGACTTTGCCATCTTCCAAGGGAATCGTGGGTCGCGTTCCGCCTGGTGCGCGATCACCCAGGTGAGAAACCATTACAGGATTATGCAACTCGCCATCTCGTTCCGCCTGCGCGCTGTCAAAGGTAAACGAAATCGGATGGTCGTTGGTTAAGTCGACCCCTAAACGCCGGGTATACCCGGTGTCCTGGCCTTTACCGGCCGGAATAGTGTCACCTGGGCCAATACCCGGTCCCGTAAAATCAACCCGTGGATTCTCCTCGCGATTTAGCACATTAACGGCACCCAGGGCGAGGGTTCCATCGTGACACGACAGGCACAACTTAGACTTGCCACCCGGTTGCCTCAGATCAATGGCATCCAAAGACGTGGACGTGTAGGGTGTATACGTCGCGGTCGACAGTTGGCGATTCCAGAGGGGCGTTTTCGGAGCTAGGGTGGCGGCATGAGGGGTGTGACAAAAGGCACAAATTTGGGACTCGCTGGTTGCGTACGCGTCGCGGTTTGCCGCATCGGGCAGATCCGGGATCACCGTCGCCGAAAAATTGTGCTTTGTATTGCGGATATCGGAAATACGTTCAGCGCTTACTACTAGTCCCCCGTAGCACAACAGCATACCTCCAAGAAAAGCACACGCTACTGAACCGAGCGTAAATCTCATGCCCCCTCCCCCAAAAATTCAAGTACGACGACTCTGCCATTAAACATGTCGGCGACATAGACTAAATTATTTTTGTCTGTCCATACGCCGGCTGGCAAATAAAATTGGCCTATACCCTTACCTGTCCCACCAATAGGCAATAGAAACTGACCATTATCGTTAAATACTAACAAATAGTCGTAAAAGGATTCTACCACGTAGATTAAGCCGTTATTATCAACCGCCACACCCTTAGGACGCGGCAAATCGCCAACAAACAACCCTCTGCGGCCAAACGCTCGAATGATGTTGCCGTCAGGGTCGAAGACCTGAACACGGGAATTCAGCGTATCGGACACGTATAGCTCGCCGTTCGCAAAAACGAGATAGGTCGGCGAATTGAGCTTGCCCTCGTCTTCCCCTTTAACTCCGAATTCTTTCAATAAGTTACCGCTATCGTCAAACACCTTGATGGCATGGACGCGGGTATCGGCCACATAAACCCACCCATTGGCAGGGTCCCGTGCAATGCCCGTCGGATGCACCAAAACACCTTCACCAAACGTCCCTAGGGGCACACCGTCCTTATCCAATCGCGCGACCATAGCAAGTTCAGAGTCCGTTACCCACACTTCGTCGTTCGGGCCTTCCGTAATCCCGATGGGCATTCGGAAAGGCATATCCGGACGCGCCATCTCCCAAACGAGGAATTTCCCCTCCGCAGGGTCAAACACGCATACCGCCTGGCGACTCACGTCGGTGACATAAACCCGGCCCGCCGAATCTACCATCCCCCCTTGCGGTCGCTGAAGAATGCTCGGGATTCGCTTTCCTGCAACCAAACCCACGAGCCACCTGACGGCGCGGACGCCAAAAAACTCATTATCGTCTTCGCTTACACCGAAATTCTCTTCCCCAGTAAGCTGACCAACGAAACGATAGCGGGCTTGCTCGGGAGGCGGCGGCCAAACAACGCCCTCCGACCCGGCGGAGTCGTAGCGCAGGACGTGCTGGGTTTGCGCGCAGCCGTTAAACAGCGGCAACACCAGGATGAGCCCGAGGCCTACCGCCGTTTTCACCCAGCGAAATTGCGATAACATGTGGAACACGTTCAAGTTCTGAATCTTATAAATACTCGTTGCCGTCGCCAGCAGTGAATATCGAACGCCGCTCGCCGCCCGATATACGATAGTTACCTATGGGACTGTGAAAGGTTTACTGCGGCTGTGACTTAAGCGTTGGATACGTACTCAAAATGCTCACTTATCCTCTGCAAAATCGGCCCCATTCTCCGGAGAGGATCTACCTCGCCCATCCACGCGCATCGCCCCCCCTGTGGATCGTGACATGTGCAGGCTCAACACCGCGCCCCCAACAATTGTCGTCGAAACATTCACCCTAAAACCAGCCCGCATTCCTCGTAGCCGCTACGTGAACCCGCCGAGTGGTCTTGTTGTTTTTGGTTTTGATTACTGTTCTCGGTTAACGTTCGTAACCGGCGCACCCGCTACGACGCGCATTACCTGAATACGACCATTCAAGCTATCGGCAATATAGAGAAAACTGTCTTCCAGCCACAGGTCTGTGATCCGTTTAAATCGCCCTGGCGTCACGCCCGTTCCACCGATGCTCGCGACATGCCGACCACGCTCAAAGACTTTTATTGTATCGTCGAGGTAATCACTCACGAAAACACGGAAATCATCGCTAGCTGCCATCGCAAGGGGAAAAACAACGCCGCCTTGCTCGAGCGAATAAAGGTAGTCACCGTCGCGCGTTAACACCTGCACGTGCTCGCCCACCCTTGCCGCGATATAAAAGCCGTCGGGACCGACGGCCATGGCGGTGATATTTAAAAACCTCCCTGGCTCACTCCCTCGGCCACCAATGGCCGTAAACAAATCCCCCAGCTGATTAAAGACTAACACCTGGTCAAACTCACCGTCGGCGACAAGTATGTTTCCTGTTGGCTCGTCTTCAACCACCGCAACGGGGCGAACCATGTTCAATTTACTTGAGATTGTTCTCTGTAATCGTCCTCGCCGATCAAAATGCAATACCCGCGAACCAAAGGTATCGGTAAGGTAAAACGTGTAGTCTTTGGTTACGTAGATGTCGGCAACATCCCCGCCGGTAATCCCCCGTAGCTCAACCAGTTTCTCAATACGACCGGTCACTAAGTTATAACGCAATACCAGCTCTAACCCCATGTCAACGACATAGAGGTATTCGCCACGCACGGTTAGCGCCACAGGCCGGATAAACTGAATATGGTCGCCGCCGGTCAAAAACGTCATGGCGTTGCCCATCGTAGTATCAGGGCTGCCTATACCACCGCGGATCGTCTCCCAGTAGGTGAGAATCTCCGGCTGCGCCGCCTGCTCGTCGTCTTCCTCTCCCGCTATCGAGGCTTCTGCGGCGTCGCCTCTTTCGACGGGGGGAGAGCTATCGCGATCAGCGGCAAGAGGGTCCACGGAAGGCGCCTCCAGCTGAACGTTTGACGACTGCTCGTCCCCTGGCGGCAGCCGATCGCTATCGGTGGCGCAGCCACTGAATGCGAGAGCTAGCCCAGCGGCGGTTATGGCGAGCCGGATTACCGAAGACCCGGGGATTGACGTGGTACTGAATGACATCTTCCACAATTCATCGTTGGCGGAAAGGCCACTTTGCCATGACAAACTCCGCAAAATCTACCTTGGATAATTTCAGCCATTGTGACGGGATTTCCGCCCTTTTGCGGCAGGAAAATCGCCGGATGGCAGTTGGCGCACGTTAACCACTCGGTATGCGGTTTGTGTGGGAAACGCACATTGGGCATCGACCCGGTGTTGGTAAAAATGATATCAAAATCGACGGGGAACATTTCTTCATCGCCGTGAAGACTTTTTCTTGGATCGATGAGCTCCTCGTCCAACACCTTCACCCAGTCGATGATCCCTTTGTCATCGCGAGGAAAACCAGCCATTGACTCGACCGGTTCTTGGAGTATTTCCACCACCGCTTGATTCGTCGGATCATGAATTCCATCCTCCGCCAACGGAATAACTTCACCTTCAGTCTGAAAATGCAGCCCCCGCGACCACAGCGCTTCATTTGCAACGGCCATGTCGACACCATACGCCGAGAACGCAACGAAAAACGCCATCAGGCGACTAAACCGCCTAATTTTGTATGTGTTTCTAGCCACGCCAATTAAACGGTTAAACATACTCTTAACCTCTAGGCCAATGGATTGCTGATAAAAAGCAGACTAGACCGCTCCCCCAATTCACAAAAAAAGAGACAAGCCGAGCCCACCTTAGTTTAGCTTGCTTTTCCCCCTATAGCGCCCTTTTTCTCTGGTTGCGCCGGCCCTAACTTCACGAAATATGACTTATCGACCATACACCGTGGCGCACCACGTGTTCGTATACGACTGCGCCTTGAGCTCTTATTATTTTTTCCTCAATCTTTCGTTTACCGAGAATTTTGAGTCTTTTTGTTAACGCGATACGCAACCTAATCTACGCTATACGTCTATTATTATTCTCTATATTTTTTCCGCAATTCAATGCACTACTGTCTCGTCCGTAGCCGCGTCAGAGGTGCGCAGCTTTACTAACGATTCCCCTTAGTATCAAGGGTAAATAGAGGCGCATTTACTCAGTAACGCGCTACTCGTACGTTGCACCGAGTCGTTACCATGTTCATTTACGTGACGATTTCACTCTACCCGGTTTTACCGAACACCCACAAGCATTAAAGCACGTTTTACATTATCTGTCGCGGCCTGCATCGCCTGTATGGCGGTCGTATAATCGCCACGGGCCGCAATACCTTTTCCTTCATCGACAATACCCTCGGCCTTTTTGACAAACTGGCCCATCAACTGTTCTTGCCGAGGACTAGGCTGACGCTGCTCAATGGCAATAGGCACAAGCTCCGCGTAACTTTCGTAGCGTGCCAGCTCGTACTCGTATTCCTCTTGCGGCGATGTAAATTCCTTGTCGTAGACGACGGTCGTATCGTCAAGCATGACGGATATGGCCGCCGTTATCATCGTTGACGCCTCATTGAGCGGCTCTAGTGCCGCTTGATAATCGTCCTTTGCCGCCAACGCGTTTGCGTCGGACATCAGTTTACTGAATTTCTGTTCATCCAACCTCGCTGTCAATTTATCTCCCGCCTGTTTGCGGTTTTTGTCGTAGGATTTACGGTAACCTTTTATTTCTTTGACGGATTCGTCATATCTCGCCCTGTAATCCACCTCGACCGCAGCCTCGGCCGGTACCATCTGCGCCGCTGAGTTCATCAACCTTAATGCTTCGTCAACCGCTGCGAGCGCTTTTTCGTTGTCACCCGCATCGAGCGCGGATCTCGATTTCTGTAGCTTCGCCTTGGCTTGAGAGTGAAGTGACCTGGCCTCCTGGTCGGTGCTGGCGGCAATACGTTTTGCAGCCTCCGAAGATGAAACCAAAAGTCCTCCGTAGGCCAGTTTTTGCTTCACCTGCTCGGGCGTCACCTTGAATACGGGTTCGCCTGATGCCATGGACCGCGCTGGCTCATCATCGAGCTTGACCGTCTCCCCCTTGTTGATAACGTGAATCTTGCCACCCATGTTTTTGTGGTTACGGCACTGGTAGAAAACGGCGTTGGGCGTCGCCGGTCCAGGTGTAAACGTGACGGTTCCTTTATACGTAAACTGCCCTGTAATCCCATCCGTAACCGTTCCGGCGCCCCAGCCCTTCGGGCTCGTCGTGAAGTAAAAATCGTGCTGCACACCGGTATCGACTTCGAACTGATAGGTTTCGCCACGAACTAAAACGAGTTGCTTCCCTGGCTCGCCGTTAACGGAGAACCCCTGCGTATGACCGACACGGAAAAACGGGTGGGCACCGTCTTTAGGCCCGGCGGTGATCAAAAACGTATTGGGATCTGTCGGTAACCGCTTTGCAACGGGAGGCGGTTTGGGTGCGGCCGCCTCTGCCTCTTTGATCGTCTCCGCTTCGACAGCAGGGATTATTTCCGTCACTAGCGGCTGGTCTTCTAGCGCATCGGCAGCGACCGGCTCAGACTCTTCGACCTTGGCCGCTTTAGGCGGCTCCCCGGTGTCAACCGCCTTCGCCTCCGCCGCCATGTCGTCTGCTTCCGCAGCCAACGTGTCGGTGACGGCTTGGGACTCTGCGGCAGGGACAACCTCCGTCCTCACCTGCTCCGTCGGCGGTGCCGCGCATCCCGCAACGACGAACGAAGCCAACACCCATAAGAGCTGCCTGCGATTAAAACGCATCATAGAACCACCCAGATTAGCCGTTAAAGAAAGAAATCCTAGACCAAAAAAAATACCGCGGCCAATAAGGCCGCGGTATTGTTGTCGACTATCTCCAAGGATTCTTTAGGGTAGCCTCGCTAAGCGGCGGCTTCCAGTCAGCGGGTTTTGGTTTAGAGTGACACTTACGGCACGATTTGGTCGTAATTGGAAATGAGACTTTACCGTGGCAGACCCCGCACTTCTGCCCCAGTAGAATAGCCGACATGTTGATTTGATTAGCCCCTTTCTGTGGGATAAAGATGGCGGGGTGGCAGTTCGAACACGCCAACCACTCGGTGTGTTGACGATGCGGGAACACGACGTCGGGCACAGACGCCTTTACGGGCCGGACGATGTCGAGATCCATAACGAACGGCTCCGCCGTTGGGTCTGTCCGTTCCCAACGCGGTTTTAGCGCACCGTCATCCAGCGCTTTTACCCAGTCTATGTGGTTGCCGAAAGCCGTCGTCGGCAAACCAACGTAGGCCTCCTTGGGCGGTTGCAGGACGTGAGTACCCGGATTCTCGGGATCATGAATCCCATCTTCCGGGGGCGCCGCGTTAGGATCTTTCACTTTCTTGAGGTTTCGGTTAAAGATATTGGCGGTTGAGACATCCGCCGCCACCATCATCACGCCACTGTCAGAAAACACTGAGCTTTCATTATTGGCGTGAGGCTGCGTACTCCAGACAGCGCCAATTGATAAGACAAAAGCCGCCGCCAAGGAACTAATACGTATATTTTTCCGCTCCATAACCCTGCTCCCCTATTGTTTAACCCGTTTAGTCGCGTCCAAAGCCTTGTAGGGTGGGGCTACAAGACGCTGCACCGTACTGCCGTGGAAGTGGGTGGGGGTACCGGGCACGCCTGAATGGCACATGTCACAGTTTTCCACAGACCACGCCACTTCGCCATTGTGACAGGCGCCGCAGAACTTACCCTCGATGATCTTGGCCATGTTAATCTTGTTGCCACCCGCCTTAAATTTAAATCCAAGGTCGGCATGGCATACCTTGCAGCGAAAACGAATCCGATGAAACCAGTGCGGAAATACTGCGGGCCGCATGCCTGCAGCGTCAGCATAATTGTTAATGACCACATCGGCGTATTCGGCTTGTGCGGGCTGCGGCATCGCAAACGCAACCAGCCACACGACTACACCAAACACGGCGACCCTCCCCGTTAGTCTACGTCCGGCGTGAGATATCATTCCTGTTTTCTCCTCGTTATGTGTTTAAAATCAAAACATTAGCCTATTACCGACGCCACCAGCAGCGCAACACACTCGTACCCCCCCGCACGACAACGCTACCAATTCAACCGGTTAGACGACCAATTTTATCAAAAGTGCCTCTGTATTCGAAAGAAGGTTAAGTCGTATTTTTGATCGTCATGTTCTATTAATCGATAACTTAAACTGGTCGTTAACTGTCCCACAGCGTAGTCGAGACGGTTTTCCCATTCCTGCCGGTCCACACCTTCGTCTTCCGAGGCTCGCGAAAACATCCAATCGGAGATAAACCCAAGCTTAGGTATGCCAAATATGGCGGCATTTCGATAGTTTATCTTAGCCGTCGCCGTTGTTACTTCTGTATCGCCGTGGATACCGGCAAAATTATGATTCACGTACTGGGTGGAAATATTACCCGAAAGGGTACTGCGGCGGCTAATACGTTGATCGCGATAGGCCTGAAACCAAACCATTTGCTGATCGCTTTCATTGTCTCCGAAATTTCGCCTATCTGAGAGCGTGACCAACGCGTACGAGGTACCGCCACCGGCCGTTTGATTCCAGTTTAGCGTTATGGTGTTCTCGAATCGTTGATCATTATCTTCCGTCTCGGTGAAATACGTCTGGGTTAGGGTTTGCCCAAAACTCAGGCGAAATGAAGTACTCCCCCCCGTAAACCAAGAGCGCTGCAGATTATGCCCCGCCGCCGCAGTCCAGACTTGTTCGTGGCCGTCGCCATCGTCTGTGCTATCGCCGGAGCCATCTGCGTACCACTGATAGGTAAACTTGGCAATATTATGCAAGTCAGATTGATACAATGCGCCTCCATGATAACGCGTGACCTCGGACTCAATCTGATTGCTGTCCGTTTCTGAGTAAGCGCCACTCAGGTCGAAACGCAGTCGTTTATTAAATTGGTAAAACGTGCCGAGGGTCGCACTCATGTTTTCCGACTCATTGGACTGCCCACTATTCTCTCCCTCGAGATTATACAAACGCACCCCACCACTCACCGTCCAGGGGCTACTGCTTGTTGGACGCCAGAAGAGGAAACTGGAAGCTTGCCGAATATCCGAGTTGCTTGTCCCGCTTTGCGGGTTGGTGCTAGGGACATCGAATCCACGCTCGATATCATAATAACTCGCTCTGGTGTCGACACGCAGGGCTGACGTCGGAAAGTAATAATGGGTAACATCGAAAAGCGCGCTTTCATTGGTCTCCGATGATACCGAGCGCTCCGCTTCTCTTATTTTCCCGTTAAAGGTTAGCCGTTGCCGCGCCCCCCGCACGTCGATTTCCACGGCCGCTGTTTCATCATCGTAGTCACCGTTACGCTCTGACGACCAACGGTTGTTATCATAGATCGCCCGCAATCGATGCCCATCTTTAGAAATAAAAGCCTGTGTTAGGCCAAGTTTATAGGTTCGCGCATCCCCATCGCCGAGTACAATAAACGCATCACTACTAACCGCCGTGTTATCCACGCGCGTATCTGTCGCAGAATAGCGGAGATTAAATGGCGTTCGACTTTGCGGCAACACATTGAGATTTAACACCCCGGTAAAGATACTGCTTTCCGTGCTTATATAGCCGCCCGTGGACCCGTCATCACTGTCCGAGTTGTCTAAAGCGAGCGTAAGGGAAAGGTCCGTGGTGGCAAACCATGGCCGCCACACGTATGAATTGGCATATAAACTACCCGTCCCTTGACGACTGATGGTTTTTTGGCCATCCGATCCGTCCAAGGTCCGGTAGTTAAAACCAAGACTACCCGACAAGCTGAGCGGTAACCAATTTGCCGCCGAAACCCCTCCCGGCATTAGCAGCCCGCACAGCAACCAGTAGCATAGACTGGCGTTACTTCTATGCATCATCATAAATTGGATATGTATTTATTATTGTGAACCATCGTTTCCGTCCCCCACAGAAGCGATGCTATCTTCCCCGAAGGGTGCCCCCAAATAACTTAAAAAGATCCCTCCCCAGTCTTGATCGGCGTCGTTTCCCTTAGCTTGGCGATTAAGTCTTGCCAAGCCATCTCACCACGCTCTTTCAGTAGCAAGCGCCTTGCTCGCTCACTGACTTTTTCATACGCATTTAGCCGTGGCTCTATTCTTTCGTCGAGCCGTATAACCGCAACGCCTTGAAGCAGGACTACCGGCTCAGTTAACTGACCCGGTTTAAGTTGATCAACGACATCCTGCACTTCCTCTGACAACATGCCTGCGTGGACATAACCGAGGTCGCCACCTTGTTGCGCCGACTCATGCCCGGAATACTGCTGAGCAATTTCCTCGAACGCCTCGCCTTGTTCGATACGCGCCACCAAACGCTGTGCTTCTTTAAACGCAGTCTCCCACGCCTTAGCCGCGGCGTACGGCGGCACGGGCAACAAAACAAGCGAGATACGCAATTGTTCCGGGCGCGTGAACTTTTCCGCGTTGCGGCGATAGTAGTCGCGCACCTGCTGCTCAGTGGGCGCTTCACCATTTTTTGTTTTTTGCTTTAGGCCTTCCAGCAAGGCGTCCTCTTCAAGGCGGGACCGTAGGAAGGTTATGCCCTCTTCATCGACTTTAGCGCCATGTTGCGTTAACTCTGCAAGCCGCGTGTCGATACTGTGCTGATCCAGGGACACGGCTTGACGGCTCGCTTCCTGGCGTAACAACACCCGATCGATGAATTGCTGCGCTACTTCCTGCTGGTAACGATTCAGCTGCGCCTGAGACACGTTTCCATGGTAGAAGCGCTTACGAAGATTTTCGGCAGCATAGGCATGAAATTGGGCGTTAGTGATCACCTCACCACCAACAACCGCGAAGACCTCGGCGGTTTCGTTATGTTGCTCCACCACCACGGGCTGCTCTGACAACGGCTGAGTATTAGCCGCTGCCAAACTCATGGGAGTAAGCATCGCCCCGATGCAGCCGCTCAATAGGCATGACATCAAGCATCGTCCACCGTGGCGTATTACGGTCAAAACCGCCAAGTCGAAGGCTCCTCCCCCCATGGTGACAAGCATTAAAAAAAACCCACCTGTCATGATCTTCTTATTTGTTGTGACAGGTTAAGCACACGGCGCTACCTTGCGGATCAATTCTTAAAAACGTCGGGTTATTGTCGACATGGGGATCGTGACAGGAGGCGCACTCGACGTAAGGTTGAGGCTCGCCCACGTACGCGCCGGCTGTTGCGATACGGGTATACAGCTTCATGTCGGTCCGCTCGAACTTTGTCGTCCCACCGGGAACTTCGGTATTGACCCACCAAACCCGGCTTGCTCCCATAATATCAGACTCCGCCCGATTAAAATCAGGGTCTTTACCCGGCCCCTCCGGATTACTCAGCGAATATCCCCCACCGGCGAACTGAATACCAATCGGGTGATCGTTAGTCAGATCCTTCGCCAAGTTTGTAACGACCGTTGTGGGGCCCAGTCGCCCGTCCACGCTGGCCGCTTGACCACTCCACGTCCCGTTGAAAAATCCCGGATACTCGCGCCCCGATCCGGGTTCGTTGAGTAACGCGTCCATGGCCTGCGTTCCGTCGTGGCACGATAGGCACGCCAACGACACCGATCCCACTTCCTCCACACGGGCATCCAGGGTGGTCGTGCCCATCTGGTCATAGGTTTGAAACCCGTTGGGATCCAAGTGACGGTTCCAAATGGGTACCGCCGCCTCGCCATCTCCGCCGTGCGGCGTATGACAGAAGACGCAGATCTCCCGCGTGCCGCTAAAATTGCTTGCCGCGTTAAGTCCCGTGCTACCAAGGTTATGCTTGGTATTAAAGATACCGGCACCCGCACTGCCGGCTAGCCAAAAGATGACCAGCCCAGCGATGCCCACCCCACTCGCCGGTGATATCGTAAATATTGTTTTCATTAGCTAAAGTCCTACCCTACCCGATTTCTAACATAGGGGGTCTTTCACTGTCAACGAAGCCATTAACTGATTTAGCCGCCCACCAAGCCCGTTCCTCGATTAAAACCGTTGCCGCGCACAACCGGTTCGCGCTTCAAGCGCACCACGTTTTCGCCGCCATTAGTCGCTGGCGAACCACCGCCACCGGGCACGGTTGAACATCATCGACTTAAAAAAGAAATGTGTGGTAATGACGATCCTGCTGGCTGAAAAAGGCGTTACCCTTCCGCCACATCTGTGGCGACCACCGCAGTACAGATCTGATTAACCCCGCTCCGTTTTTTAGCATCGATCGGCCGTACGCAACGCTATCGATCGTCCCCCCGTTATCGTCCTCCCCCTTCGGACTAAAAAAACACCTCACCGCTTTACTCTATTTTACACATAATTCTATTTTAAATCGTTTTAAAAAAATCCTTTTAGAACAGCGCATAACGGCTCGCGCTCCCGTTACACTATTTCGCATTGGTGAGATTCATGACGGACTTCGAGAGATTTGGCGTTGACGATCTGGCTGGCGAAGAGGGTTTAGGGTGGCGAAGTTGCTCGTGGGTTTGGGGTTCCGCGCTCGGCGTTTTCCGGGGTGTACGGAAGCGAGAATCGACAAAAAGAGCCTCGGGAAAGGGCCGAGTTCCTCGCTGTTATCGAACTTGTTTGATTCGTCGCCTAACCCTGGCGCCGGAGCAACGATCACTCAGCGCCTAGATCGCGCGGGTAATGACTACCCTTGCCCATTGGATACGCCGAGTGTTAACCGCGCGCCTCGGCCTGAAAAAGAAAAAGGGCGCCCACTGGGCGCCCTTTCTTTGTTACTCAGCCAATGTCGTACTTATTTGGTCGAGAAGTTGTGGTTAACACCTAAGGAGAAGGCACCGATGTCTTGGCCTATATCGGCGTTAGCGTTTAATTGGCTAGTATCCCGCTCCAAACTTACGCCGCTACCGCTTAACTCATAACCCGCGTTCTTGTCGTTAGACACCATGGAATAAAGCGCATAGACTTCGGTATTTTCCGACAACGCGTGCGCGATGCCGAGCGCGAAGAACGTCGCGCCAGTATCCGAAAAATCGCCGATTTCATCCGCTCCGCCAACGGTAAGCTTAAGGGTGTTAGCGCCCATTTTGTGAGTACCCATTAAGTAGAACGCGTCACGATCCATATCTGCATTACCGGTACCCGCGGTATTCGCCGCCTCGCCCAGATCAAGGGCTTCGAAAATGCCGCCGATCATGGTGTTGTCGTTGTTAAACGTCCAACTACCCCCGAGCTTAAGCGCCTGCGTGTCTTCGGCCTCAGTAGCATTCAGTTTCGTATTCCCAGCCTCCCCGAGCTGTTCAAAAGCGAGCGTTACGTAAAACGGACCATTATCATAAGCGACCGAGAGGCTTATGGCGGCATTTTCCGCGTCAGTTTGGTCGGGCAGATCGTCATCTACAAAATCAGGCGAAAACGCTGCAGCGAAATTGAAACCGTTCATGTTAGGCGAAACGTAAGCGATGACGTTATCTATGCGATTGTCCCCCAGGTTGACGGGTGTTGTGCTACTTAGATTTAACGTTTTGCCAATAATCGCGTTATAGTCGCCAAGGGTATCGCTGAAGGGATCTAATCTGCCGGTAGACATTTTGTACGGGCTGTCGTGACGACCGATCCTGACCTGCCCCCAATCACCGGCGAGACCAATATAGGTGTTACGCGCACCCTCCCAACCGTCGCCGGTGTCCAGGTCAACGGCGTTTTCCCACTGGAAAATAGCGCTCAGCCCACCGCCTAAGTCCTCACTGCCTTTAAAACCGATACGAGAAGTTTGATTGGAAACCGACATCTTACTGTCATCACGCTTGGAACCTGAAACGTATTCCGCGTTGTTAGTCACGAAATCAACAGATCCACGAATCTTACCGTACACTTCAGCGTCCGCGAACGCCGTCGGGGCCGCTAACGCACCCGCCACAGCCAATGTGATTAATTTCTTATTCATTGCAGTACTCCCTGCTTAATAGTTCACGTTATAGTTCACGTTAGTGACTCAAAACCAACATACAGGGCAAAAGTACACAATTAAAATCAAAAATGCAACACCTTTTTGCATTATTGTAACAAAAAATTCATCTGTTGCGTAAGAGCAACAATCACTTCTGAGGCCGCGTCAGTAGCAGCCGCCGACCTATCCCCCTCGATCTGGGATAAACGAAACTCGAAACCGATAAAGAAAAAACGCTTGAGAACGCAATGCATCGTTACCCAAACGCGAATTTGGCTGGGGGACTAGGATTCGAACCTAGGTTAACGGAGTCAGAGTCCGCTGTCCTGCCACTAGACGATCCCCCAGTCATGCCGGCCATCTCAGCACCCCAAAAGATATCATATTCGCGGCAAAACGACCCGGCTAGGCATTGCTCACCGACACAACAGCCCCTTCATGGGCACCGCTTACTTGGCGGTTACGGCGTAAAAGCGACCTGACAATCCTCGCCCCTAACATTACCAGGGAACGCGACGAACATACGAATCGACTCCCCACAGTTGTGCCTCACGTTGCGACGACGTGACACGCTCCACCCATTTGCCGTCAAGGAACGCTACTCACCCGCATCGACAACCCTATCAAGACACAACCGCAATCCAACATAAGAAGGTTTTAGCCGTAGGTTACGTTGCGATAGCTACGTGACAAGCTCCGCTCACCCGCATCGACGACGCAACCAAGTGACAACGGCATGCCGATATTGGAAGGTTTTAGCGTTTTCGTTTCTTTGGAGGCCAACCACAGGGCGTGAGTAGTTGAAGCACAAATCCAGATGCGCCTACCGCGGCGCTAACAAGGAATGGTGGTTTAACGTTTTACGGTAACAGCTTTTAGAAAAAAAAAACGCTTACGCTCGGAACGAATGATTACAGCGTTGCTAAGCGAGTCGAACTAGGAAGAGAAACGGCTACGACAAATCGGCGAGAAAGGCGCGCTTAGGGCTCCCGAAAAATAACTTACGATTTTCGCATCCCATCTTCGGGCCATCTTTGAACAATCCTCAATCGCAAAAACCTAGAATTAGCCGGGCTAGTCCTGCGGTTTTACTCAATCGGATTGTCCAAATCTGACCCAAATCTGGGCGCAAAAAAATACGAAGTTATTTTTTCGCGACCCCTAAGGCGTCCTTCGCTACGAAAACATAAAATTCGGCAACGGTTACCGTTTCGAGTACTGCGGACGTTTACGCGCTTTGTGTAAGCCCACTTTCTTACGTTCCACTTCACGCGCGTCACGGGTGAGAAAACCGCTTTTTCGTTGCAGGCTACGCTGCTCCTCGTCGTACAACACAACGGCGCGGGCTAGCGCGTGGCGAATGGCGCCCGCTTGCCCGGTGATGCCGCCACCTCTCACCGTAACCTTTACGTCCAGATTATCGCCCATATTAGAAGCGACTAATGACTGGCGCGTGATCACTCGCGTCGTTTCGCGCCCGAAGTACTCTTCAACGGAGCGGTTATTGATCGTCATTTTGCCCGTACCGGGCGATAAAAAAACCCTTGCGCTCGCCGTCTTTCGACGACCGGTCGCGTAATACTGCGTATCTGCCATAGTCAACGTACCTTACGAATCGTAACGGTTAAAGCTCTAGCGCCCGCGGTTGCTGCGCTGCATGCGGGTGTTCGGAGCCTGCGTAAACCTTTAACTTTCGAAACATCGCCCGGCCTAAAGGATTTTTCGGCAACATGCCTTTTACCGCTTTTTGAATAATGCGCTCGGGAGCCTTCTCACGCAGCTTTTCAAAAGTGATTGATTTCAAGTTTCCGATATAGCCCGTATGGTGATGATACACTTTGTCGGTCGCTTTATTGCCGGTCACCTTTACGTTTGCGGCATTAATCACGACGATATAGTCGCCGGTGTCGACGTGCGGCGTATACTCAGGCTTATGCTTGCCGCGCAGCCGCCGCGCAATTTCAGTTGCAAGCCGGCCGAGCGTCTTATCGGCAGCGTCGACCACGTACCAGTCGCGTGCTACTGTTTCTGATTTCGCACTAAAGGTCTTCATTTAGGAATTCCCCAAACACAGGATAAATCTAAAGACTGCAGGGCAGCCAGATCGAATGGTTTCTAGCCACGCCGCAAAAAAAGAGGAGGAATAGTACATGAGATTACGATAACTTACAAGAAATAAACCCAAAACGACTGGCGACGCAACTGGATCTGCCGCGCCTGGGCATAACTCATGCGCCCAGCCGTTGGAATGCAATTAAATTTGGAA
>CALZJI010000257.1 GCA_945787615.1 uncultured Chromatiaceae bacterium
GGTATTGTTGTTAGTATTTGCACACCAACATTTTACCATACGCGAGGCCTTTCTCATTGTATATTCATTCAGTTAACCAAATATTATCGATGACTTTGAACTCCGAAACTTGAGTTATAATGAGTTAGAAGATTTCTTCGCGCAAGTTCTCGGCGAAGCGGGCTAAGGACGAAATTCCCGTACGCGATGGCGTAGGACGCTTACGTCATTCTCGGTGGGTTGAGGACTATAGCGAAGCGTTATATAGAGATCGCTGATTAGGTCGCTCTGTGGTTTCAAATCGGGTCTAAGTAGTGCTACGCGGTGGGCAAAGTCGCGAGGGCCTTCGGCGGGTCGTCTGTTGATGCCACGTCGTGCCAGTTTACGGCAATAGCGGAGCCAGAGCGTGGTCACCGGATCGGCGGCGTGAAACCGCTGGAGGAGAATATAACCCGCGACTAACATAATAAGCCCCGTAACGCTGATAGTAAGCGCCGTTACCATCCCTTTCCAAGATTCGATCCCCAAGCCCAGCTTGGCTAGGAAATTCCGTTGTTGGACCTGGTTGTAGTTGAGTATCCATTGGTTCCAACTGTTGTTTACGGCATCCCAACTCAAGCGTAGCTGCTCTACAATTGCTCTCACCGCCGCGCTTTCGGGCAATTCAAATTGAACCGAGTCTCCTTCCCGTTGCGCAACGTTATTTATACTCATTTCGACCCGTTCAGGTGCGACTGCCGCCGTGGGATCAACACGGACCCAACCCCGTCCTTCCAACCATACTTCCGCCCACGCGTGGGCATCGCGTTGGCGAACGATAAGGTAGTTACCAACGGGATTAAGCTCACCGCCCTGGTAGCCGGTTACAACCCGCGCAGGAACGCCGGCCGCGCGCATTAACATGGTAAAACTCGACGCATAATGTTCGCAGAACCCCTTTTTTGTCTCAAACAAAAACATGTCTGTTGGATTATCCATTGACAGTAGAGGCGGAGTAAGCGTGTAGATAAACGGTTGCATCGCATACATGGCTAAGGCCTGGTTGACGATAACGTAGTCTTTTTCAAATTCATTGCGCCAAGCGCGACCAAGCGCAGCGGTTTTGGTGTTGGTTCCGCGAGGGAGCTGTAATGCCCGCCGCCGTTGCGCTGCGCTCAAATCGTCCATGTGATACGACGGGTGGGAGACCACTTGGTAACGGACGCGTTGTTTTATGTCTTGAATCGCGTGGAGTTGGTAATCCGCGGTAATATTGCTGAATTCAGGTACCGTAATAGGTAAGTCAAGGGCGTATAACCAGCGACGTTTATGGGCTTCAAGGGTAACCGTGTATGAGACAGGATCACCAATAGGCGTAAACGGTGGGGGATTGCGCTTGCTCTCGCGCTGACGCGGATGTTTAGGTTGCCAGCGGCGTCCGTCCGTGTGCCAAAAGACGGGCCCGCGCCAATAGCGCTGGCTTGGCGGAGGCGGAGGACCATCGAACTTCACCCGGAACGCGACTCGGTCGGATTGGCTTAGCTGGCTTATCTGCCCCGGCGACATGGAATCGCCCAGTCCGGTGGTTCCGCCGTACGCGTCACTGGGTAATCCCCATAACGGTGAACCGATGCGCGGAAATAGAATGAAAAAAACCACCATGAAAGGCGAGGCTTGGGCAAGTAAACTAGCGGAAAGTCGGAGATTGGCCCCGATGACGGTTGCGCCTTGTTGGTGCTGCCGATTAAGGTCTATCAACGATCCGGTGATTACAATCACGACGGTGAACATGTAAAGTGCCGTCAAAATGGATTGGGAATAAAGAAAATGCGTGATTACGAGAAAGTAGCCGATGAGCACCGTTATATAAACGTCACGATGGCTGTCCATTTCCAACAATTTGACGCCCAACATTGTTACCAGAAGCGCGATCCCTGGATCACGCCCCATTAGGTTGCCGTAAGTGGTATAAACGGTCGCTATAGCGACACCCGCCAAGAGTATGCGTATTACTTTTTTAGGGCACGGCCAAGCATAGGCGCAGACGCAATAACGCCACGATATAAAAATCAAAAACAGTGCCGTGACGGTTAGCGGCAACCTCGGAACGTGTGGCAACACGACCATTAGCAACGCGGCTAACAGCCATAAGACCGTATGTCTAGGTACGGGTTGTTCCGTTGCCGTTTTCATTCCACCAACTCAAATAGGGCGAGAGCTTCTAGGCAGCGACGTTTGTGGCCTTCCCCTGTCCCGAGGGGGAGGCGCAGACCTGGGAGTATCAAGCCGTAAACAAGATGTGCATCATGAGCGTCTAATATCCAGCGACACAACTGACTCAGGCGGGTTTCCCTCTCTGTTCCTGGCAGCGCATCCCAGTCCAGCCACAGTTCGTTTGTTTCGGGCAAGCTAAATTGTTTTGTAAGGAGAGATTGTCCTCGAGCGACGGCTTTCCAATTGATGTGCCGCATGGAGTCGCCGGGGTGATAATTGCGGAATCCGACAAAATCGTCCGTACCTTGTGGAGCCACGCCGTGTTGTCCACCTTCATAATGATCGGGTAACGGAAGGGCGTTCTCCGCTACGGGTCGCGGGTAAACCAGACAGCTCGCTTCCACTTTAACGTAGGACCAGGCACGGTAGAGGCCCAATGGGAATCGCGTTTCAACCGTGGCAACGCAGTAAGGAATTCGTCCCCGTTTATACGTCGGGAGCAATAGCAGTGCTGTGGTGCTGTTGTTAGCTTCGATATCGATCGTTACGGGTTGTTGGCCACCGGCGTGTAGCGAAATCGCATACCGAGCAGGGCCACCGCGATTGTCTGCCACGACCCAAAACCGGGCGAGATGACCGGCAAACGTGGGCATGGTCTTTGCCGCGCGGAACGACAATTGGGATATGTTTCGATAAGTGTGAAAGGTTGCGACGAGTCCAACGCCCATCAATAGAAAAGTGAGCATGAATGCGAGGTTGTTGTTGTAATTTAATGCGCCCAACAGCATGACAAAAATCGTTAACGCAAATACGACCCCGTAATAAGTGGGGAGAATAAAGATTCTTTTTCGGTTTAATCTCTTTTTCCCCGTACGCGCGTAACGTCTCTTAATGAAGCGGTTGAGTTTGCCGGTGTTTGATCTTGATAGTCCTAGCGCGGGAAAGGTAATTCGCATTATTCGTCGGCCTCAGGGATTAGCCCGTTTTTCGCAATCCGAAACGCGGAGACGGCGCTCGGCTCCGCGGTAATTGCTCCGGTACTACTGCGGATTCGGTTCCACTGCCAACGCGCTGAGACGAACCGACGCATTGCTGGCTTGCGTGAATGCTCGTAGTTCGAAGTGGACAAAGTTCGACTCCCAGAATAACGCCGTGGTTCTACCTCGTCGTTGCCTTGCCAGAGGTGCGGTTCAGGGCACGGCCACATTGGTTAAATGAGACGCCAATTCCGAGACCGTTTGGCCGCGGTGCTCGGAGGTCGCGTTTAGGCGGTGGCCCACAACGTTGGGAAGTACCGCTTGAACATCTTCCGGAATGACATGGTCCCGGTCCGCAAGTAGCGCCCACGCCTGTGCGGCACGTAACAGCGCCAGTCCGGCCCGAGGCGACAGGCCGGATTCGTAGTACGCCGATTCACGGCTGAAGGCCAAGATAGCCTGGACGTAGTCGATCAGTGCATCCGAAGCATGGACCTGAGGCACTCTCAATTGAATGTCATGAAATTGAGAGGCTTCCATTGCCGCCGTTAGATTCTCGACGAGGTCGCGTCGATCTTCTCCCTTCAGAAGAGCGCGCTCCGCCGGTTGATCCGGATAGCCTAATTCCAAGCGCATCAAAAAGCGGTCTAACTGAGACTCGGGTAGCGGAAACGTTCCAATTTGGTAGTTGGGATTCTGCGTCGCAATGACAAAAAACGGTGTGGGTAAGGGATGTGTTTGGCCTTCTATCGTTACTTGATGTTCCTCCATCGCTTCCAACAGCGCGCTTTGGGTTTTGGGCGTGGTGCGATTGACCTCGTCAGCGAGAATGAGTTGAGCAAATATAGGTCCGGGCATAAATTGAAATTCGCCACAGTTACCGTTGTAAATCGATGCCCCTAAGATATCGGCGGGAAGCAAGTCCGAGGTGAATTGGATACGCTGGAACTGTAATCCCAAGGTTTTCGCCAGCACGTGGCCCAACGTCGTCTTGCCCACTCCGGGCAGATCTTCGATGAGAAGATGCCCGCGCGCCAGCATGCAAGCGAGGGCCAAGCGCAGCTGTTTCTCTTTACCTAGGATAATTTGCCCGGCCTTTTCAATAACTTGATCTAGGGCGGCTTTCGTAGAGGTCAGATCAATCACGCGTTTTGTCCGTTTTTTGTTAATGTCGAGTTAGCCCGCATTTCTCACAGGATGCTCACGTTCTCGCTTGTTTATTTCCTGACGTAGGCCATACCTACTCCCTTCGGCTGCGCTACGCTAGTCCAATTCTATTCCCGATCGCCTTGTCTACGCCGGACTTTCTTGGGTAACTGCGTCCTGCGTTACTCTATTTCCTGCATCCATGCCGTCGTCACTCTGAAATAGACGCTGTTATTCCCACTCGTTCAGAATATCCATTTTGAAAACAATCTCCTGCGCGATTTTCGCGCTTCCCTCGAGAAATGCGAGCTAGCGTTTTAAACAACGGCGCCCAAGCGGGAAACTTTATTTCCGCTGCCGCTACATAGAGGCCGTTCATGAGTTGGGCCTATTTAGGACCTCTGTTCCCGTGGTCTCAATATCCCTTTATGCCCAGGGATTATGCCGCCTCCACAACCTTCAACGGGGGCGACAGTTGCTTGTATTCGTATTCATTTAGCCTTATTAGATTAGACCTGAATCCGTGAGTTCATTACGGTGCATAGCACAAGCTCTTGATTCCAAAGCGGTTGAAAGAATACCCGCAACGGTGGGTGA
>CALZJI010000258.1 GCA_945787615.1 uncultured Chromatiaceae bacterium
CGCCGGCAAGACCTCGATGCTGAACTGCATCAACGGGTTCTATCACCCGCAGGAAGGCTCCATCACCTACAAGGGCCAGACACGGGAGCGGATGCGCCCGCATGAGGCGGCCTCGCAGGGCATCGCCCGCACCTTCCAGAATGTCGCCTTGTTCAAGGGCATGTCGACGCTGGACAACCTGATGACCGGGCGGCTTCTCAAGATGGGCGGCAACATCGTGTTCGAAGCCCTGCATGTCGGGCCCGCGCGCAAGCAAGAATTAGAGCACCGGCAGTTCGTCGAGGAGGTCATCGATTTCCTGGAGATCCAGGCGATCCGGAAAACGCCGGTCGGACGGCTGCCGTACGGCCTGCAAAAGCGGGTCGAGCTTGGCCGGGCGCTCGCCGCCGAGCCCACGCTCCTCCTCCTGGACGAGCCGATGGCCGGCATGAACGTCGAAGAGAAAGAGGACATGTCGCGGTTCATCATCGACGTGAACGAGGAATTCGGCACGACCATCGCTCTCATCGAGCATGACATGGGCGTGGTCATGGACATCTCGGACCGTGTCGTCGTGCTCGATCACGGCGAGAAGATCGCGGACGGCACGCCGGACGAGGTGCGCACCAATCAGGATGTCATCGATGCCTATCTCGGCGTCAGCCATGACTGACCGGCGCCGATCAGGACGATACGAAACCGGGGGAAGCTGAGTTCATGGACATCTTGTACGCTGTCTTCATCGCCCCGTTCGTCGACATGGCGACAGATCCCATCTTCTTCATCGAGGTGATCGTCGGCGGCCTGATCGCCGGCGTCATGTACTCGCTGGTGGCCTTGGGGTTCGTCCTTATCTTCAAGGCATCGGGCGTATTCAATTTCGCGCAAGGCATTCTTGCCTTGTTCGCCGGCCTGACCCTGGTCAGCG
Source organism: uncultured Chromatiaceae bacterium (assembly GCA_945787615.1). Lineage (GTDB taxonomy): Bacteria > Pseudomonadota > Gammaproteobacteria > JAADHS01 > JAADHS01 > CALZJI01. The sequence continues at coordinate 908 of CALZJI010000258.1, forward strand.
TACTCGAGTTCTTGGGCCAGACCAGCGACCAGCAGCTGCCTTGGTATGTGATCGTGCTCGCCATCATCTGCACGGCGGCAGTGATGGTTGCCCTGGCCTTCGCCATCGAGCGGATTGTCCTCAGGCCGTTGGTCAACCAGGAACAAATCATCCTGTTCATGTCCACCATCGGCTTGGCGCTGTTTCTCACCTTCTTTATCATGGCGCCAGTATTTGACCAAGTATATCTACAAGCTGTAACGCCTTATTTGGACGAAGAGATGGGCGCGAAAGACGCGATAGAAAACGCAGAGGGTCCATTTCGGTCCTTTATGCTGGCACAAACGAGGGAAAGCGACATTGCATTGTTTGCCAATATCTCCGGGAACAATGAGATTGCCACGCCCGACGATATTCCCTTTGCTATCTTAGTGCCGGCTTTCGTAACGAGCGAATTAAAGACCGCGTTTCAGATTGGATTTCTAATATTCATCCCGTTTCTTATTATCGATTTGGTTGTCGCGAGCGTGCTTATGGCCATGGGGATGATGATGTTATCGCCAATGATAATCTCCTTGCCTTTCAAAATTATGCTGTTTGTTCTAGTCGACGGTTGGGCCATGATAATCGGGACATTAGCAGCGAGTTTTTACGTCAACTAACAATGTAGTTTACAGCCGACAAGCACCTCGCTAGTCCTAAAGGAAACGTATTATGACCCCTGACTCGGTAATATCACTTGGACAGCAAGCGCTTCAGGTAACCATGGTGATCGTCGCCCTACTGTTGATGCCGGCGTTGGCGGTTGGATTAATCGTGAGTATGTTTCAGGCAGCGACGCAAATTAATGAGATGACGTTAAGTTTTATTCCGAAGTTGATGGTCACGTTTCTCGTGTTAGCACTGGGCGGGCCGTGGATTTTGGCCACTTTGTTGGATTTCATGACTAGGATGTTTGAAGATATACCGCACTTAATTGGCTGAAGCCAGTCGTCAATGTGACGTTATGCATTTCACCGGCGCCGAAATAGTTTCATGGGTAAGCAGTTTTATGTGGCCTTTTATGCGCGTAACGGGACTGTTAATGTCGATTCCCGTCTTTACGACCCGCGGTGTACCGATGCAAGCGAGACTCATCTTCGCCGTCGCGCTCACCGTTCTAATAGCGCCCGGCATTCCACCCGTACCGTCTATCGATCCGCTAACTGGGCAAGGGCTGTTGATTGTTGTTAATCAGCTGCTGATCGGTGTGGCGATGGGATTTTCATTGCGTATTGTATTCGCAGCCCTCATCACGGCAGGACAAATTACGGCATTAGGAATGGGATTGGGCTTTGCATCGATGGTAGATCCGAGTAACGGTGTTCAAGTCCCTGTTGTCAGTATGTTCTACAGCCTTATGGGAATATTGCTTTTCCTTGCGCTTGATGGCCATCTGGTTACGATTCAGGTATTGGCGGAAAGCTTCCACGCCTTACCTATCAATGGCGAGGGTATGGCGGTGTCTGGGTTCTGGGATTTAGTCGTGTGGGGAAGTTGGATATTTTCCGGTGCCGTGATGATAGCGCTGCCGGTAATTACCGCGATCCTGGTCGTCAATATTGCATTTGGGGTGATGACCCGCGCTGCGCCGCAACTAAACATCTTTGCCGTGGGCTTTCCCGTCATTATGACGCTAGGCTTTGGATTAATGCTCGTTACGTTGCCGAGCATCGACACGCAGTTTACTCAGCTTACCGAAAGTGCGCTAGACCTCATGCGGCAGCTCGTCACGAAGGAGCCTTAGAAGATGGCTCAAGACGACGGACAAGAACGTACTGAAGAAGCGACTCCCAAAAGGCAAAGGGAGGCGCGCGAGAAAGGACAAATAGCGCGGTCGAGGGAACTCAATACATTACTGATGTTGTTGGCGAGCGCAGCGGGTCTAATGTTTTTGGGTGAAGACATCATCGCTGGGATCGAGGCGAGTATCGATACCGCCTTGACGCCAACGCGACAGCAGATCTTCGATACCAACTATCCCGTCAAACTGTTTCAATCAACGGTGGCGGATATGCTGCTGACCTTATCACCTTTTTTTAGCATATCCGTACTGGTCGCGCTGCTGGCACCCAGCCTGTTGGGTGGTTGGTCATTCAGTCTAAAAGCGATAGGGTTCAAATGGAATAAGTTGGACCCGATTAAAGGGATGGGCCGAGTTTTCGGGTGGCAAGGGGTTATGGAATTAGTTAAGGCTATCGCCAAGTTTACCCTGGTGTTGATCGCGGCTATCGTTGTCTTGTGGTTCTTTCTAGATGAGTTTCTCGGCTTGGGTTCGGAACCCGTAAAGAAAGGCATGGTCCACGCGGCGGAACTCATTATTTGGGCGTTCCTTACCGCCAGCTTGGGCTTAAGTATAGTCGCAGTCGTTGATGTGCCGTTTCAGATTTGGAACCATAATAAACAACTCAAGATGACTCGCCAAGAAATTAAGGACGAATTCAAAGACACGGAGGGTAAACCAGAGATTAAAAGAAGGGTTCGCGAGGTACAAATGGAGATGTCGAGGCGGCGAATGATGGCCGAAGTACCGAAGGCAGATGTCATAATTACCAACCCCACGCACTTTGCAATTGCATTACGTTACGATCAGGCCAAAATGGCGGCGCCAGTGGTGGTGGCGAAAGGGGCGGATCTCATTGCGGCAGAGATCAGGCGTGTTGCTACCGAAGCTAATGTGCCGCTATTATCGTCGCCCGCTTTGGCACGATCGATCTATTACACCACGGAGCTAAACGAAGAGATCCCGGCGGGTTTGTACAAAGCCGCTGCAATGGTGCTGGCGTATGTGTTCCAAATCCGGAAAGGACGTCGCAATTACCGTTCTCGACGGCTCTCCATGCCTAATGTACCGATTCCAGATGAGTTGAAGCGTGAATAGGACGAAAGCGACAGAGAGTAGTTAATCGGCGCGAATTTCAATGTCGGATATTCCTAAAGAGGGAAAGGCTGAGGTTTACTCATGGCCCAAACAAATGTATTAGCGAATGTAAAAGAACTTAGCCGCAGCGGTTTGGGTGTTCCATTCTTGCTCGTGACTTTGTTAGCCATGATGGTGGTGCCGCTGCCGCCGATTTTGTTGGATATGTTCTTTACGTTCAATATCTCGCTTGCGCTTGTGGTGATTCTCGCTGGCATTTACAGCAAGAAGCCCCTCGATTTTGCGGTGTTCCCAACCGTGCTGTTACTTGCAACATTGTTACGATTGGCTTTAAACGTTGCCTCAACACGGGTTGTGCTGCTAAACGGGCACACGGGGACGGATGCAGCAGGTCAGGTGATAGAAGCGTTTGGCGATTTTGTAGTCGGCGGCAACTACACCGTCGGTCTGGTGGTTTTCGTTATCCTTGTGATAATAAATTTTGTTGTGGTCACCAAAGGCGCGGGTCGTATATCAGAGGTCAGCGCGAGATTTACCTTGGATGCCATGCCCGGCAAGCAAATGGCCATCGATGCCGACCTGAACGCTGGCCTTATCAATCCCGATGAAGCAAAACGACGCCGTGAAGAAGTCGTGCAAGAGGCAGATTTTTATGGAGCGATGGACGGCGCCAGTAAGTTTGTACGGGGTGATGCCGTTGCGGGTATTTTGATTTTGCTGATCAACATAATCGGTGGCTTGATGATTGGTGTCGTGCAGCACGATATGGCCGCTGCCGATGCAATGCGCAACTACACGCTCCTAACCATTGGCGATGGGCTTGTCGCCCAAATCCCTTCCTTGGTGCTGTCGACCGCTGCGGCGATTATGGTCACCCGTGTCTCTTCATCGCAAGATATGGGACAACAAATTCTTGGGCAACTTTTCGAGAACCCACGATCCTTAGCGATTACAGCAGGCGTAATCGGAACAATCGGCCTTATCCCGGGAATGCCTAACCTCGCGTTTATCACGTTAGCACTAGCCAGCGGCGCCGGTGCCTACTTCATTGCTAGACGAAATGCCGTGCCGCAACAAGTACTGGAAAAGCAAGAACAAGTCGAAGAAGAGCAGCGAGTTGCCGATACGGCGACACAAGAATCAAAGGACTTGAGCTGGGATGATGTGGTGCCCGTGGATACAGTTGGTTTAGAAGTCGGGTATAAACTTATTCCTCTTGTCGATAAGAGTCAGGGCGGCCAGTTGATGCTGCGGATTAAAGGCGTACGGAAGAAACTTACTCAAGAACTGGGCTTTCTTATTCCGCCGGTACATATTCGTGACAATCTGGAGCTTTCTCCTAACAGTTACCGTATTAGTGTCATGGGCGTCACCCTTGGGGAAACACAGATTTTCGTCGACCGCGACATGGCCATCAATCCCGGGCAGGTATACGGCAGTTTAGAGGGTACTCCCGGTAAAGATCCTGCGTTCGGACTAGACGCAGTGTGGATCAATCCGTCTCAGAGAGATCAAGCCCAAACGTTGGGTTACACCGTGGTTGATGCGAGCACGGTTGTTGCGACCCACCTAAGCGATATTTTACAGAAACAAGCCAGTAAACTGTTGGGGCGCGAAGAAGTGCAGTTGCTATTGGATAACTTGGCTAAGACGATGCCAAAACTCGTAGAGGAACTACCGGAAATCGTGGCGCCAAGCATCATTTTGCGTGTTTTACAGAACTTGCTCGAAGAGAACATTCCAATACGGGATATGAGAACCATAGCCGAAACATTGGCGGAACAAGGCGCGAAGAGTCAAGACCCCGCCGTATTAACGGCGACTGTAAGGGTCGCCTTAGGGCGTCTTATATTCCAGAAAATCAATGGATTATCGCAGGAGCTGCCGGTCATTGTGCTCGATCCAGAGCTGGAACAGTTGTTGCAAGATGCAGTGCAAACCGGGGGCGATTCCGGTGCGGGACTTGAGCCGGGATTAGCAGAGAAGCTGCACACTTCATTGTCGGAATGTGCGCAAAGGCAGGAAGCCACCGGCCAAGTCGCCGTGTTGCTGGTTTCGGCCCCGTTAAGGCCAATGTTGGCGCGCTTTGTCCGGCATTCGATTCAAGGTTTGAGCGTTTTAGCCTATAACGAAGTGCCGGACGATAAGCAGCTCAAAGTCGTGGCCAGTGTAGGTAAGTGATTTCACGCGGTGCGTTAGGGTAAGGAGAAACTAATGCAGTAAGGAACGTCGTATAACGCCGCGTTTGACTTCAACGTAGAAGGAAGCTCTGAACAGGTGCGTTACGCGAAGGGGTACACAGTGTATCACAAGACAGCACGTTTAGCGTGAGGCGACCGAGGTTGTATTAATGAAGATAAAGCGTTTTTTCGCCTCCGATATACGTCAAGCCATCAAAATGGTCCGTGATGAACTTGGTCCCGATGCTATCATTCTTTCCAATCGTCAGGTTGATGGAGGAATTGAAATTGTCTCGGCGATAGACTATGACGAGGCTCTGCTGAAAGATTTTTCCGACAAAAAGAAAAATGTTGCCTCGCGTGTGCCACAAGGCGGGCGGTTCAATGAGAACCAGAGCGCCGCCGATCGCCTCAACGGTGCCAAGCCCATATCTTCAGAGCCATCTGAAACATACGACTACGCAGTTCCAAAACCAAAACCAAAACCAAAAATAAAAACGCCAATAGCGGCAAAGGCCGACCAACCAGTATGGAGTCAAGAGCCAGCGCTTATAGAGATGCGCAAAGAGTTAAAGAGTCTGCGCGGATTACTTGAAAATCAATTATCCGGATTAGCGTGGAACGACTTGCAACGCCGCAGCCCTATGCACGCCGAGCTGATACAACGGTTGACTAAGTTAGGTTTCAGCGCAGCGTTATGCAGACAGCTTACGGAACAGGTATCGCCGGACGGTGATTTAGATGAGCTATGGTTTCAAGCCCTCACGATACTTTCGCAAGAGATACCAATTGCTAATGACGATATTCTTACAGAAGGGGGCGTCGTCGCCCTGGTTGGGCCTACTGGGGTGGGAAAAACCACAACAGTGGCAAAGCTTGCGGCACGTTATGCCCTGCGTCACGGTTCCAGACACGTTGCACTGGTCACATTAGACAATTACCGAATTGGCGCTTATGAGCAATTGCGCGCCTACGGACGGATACTTGATATTCCGGTTCGTGTGGCCGCTAAAGAAGATGAGCTGCGTGCCATATTGGACGATTTTTATGACCGTAGACTCGTTTTAATCGATACGGCTGGAATGAGTCAACGAGACTTACGTTTGCCAGAGCAACTTTCTCTGCTACGTGGTGATAGAAGCTGGTTAAAGACCTATCTCGTACTATCCACGACGGCCCGACTCTCTTCATTGGAGGAAGTAGTGAACGTGTACGAAGATGCCGCTCTGACCGGATGCATCCTGACTAAACTTGACGAGACAACAAGCCTCGGCAGCGCGCTGAGTGTGGTTATCAGCCACGGGTTAAAAGTTGCTTATGTGAGTGATGGCCAGCGTGTTCCCGAGGATATCCATACTGCCCGTGCAAACACCCTTGTCCAGCGCAGTGTATCAATCATGCAAGAAAACGAAAGTCTGCTGGAGAACGAGTTGTTCAACTATCAGCTAGGAAAAGTGGCCACCGATGCTTATGTCTGATGAAAAGGACGATCAAGCATCCGGGTTACGCCGGATTGTAAAACGCCGGCCCGTTCGCGTTATAGCGATAACGGGAGGAAAGGGTGGGGTAGGCAAGACAAACGTATCGGTAAACCTAGCGACAGCCATGGCCGTCGACGGCAAGCGCGTCATGTTACTGGACGCCGATCTAGGGCTCGCCAATGTGGACGTTCTCTTGGGCTTGCACGCAAATTACAATCTCGCTCATGTGATCTCCGGCGAACGTTCGCTTGAGGAAGTGATCGTGGAAGGCCCCTTCGGTCTTAATATCATCCCAGCCTCTTCCGGAGTAAAGCAAATGACGAACCTTACGCCGGCGGAGCACGCCGGGTTGATACGCGCGTTCAGCGAACTCAGTCACGATCTAGACGTATTATTCATAGATACGGCGGCGGGGATTTCCGAAAGCGTAACCAGTTACACGCGGGCGGCACAAGAAGTTGTCGTGGTAGTGTGCGATGAGCCTGCGTCAATTACAGATGCCTACGCCTTGATTAAAGTTCTGAACCGGGATCATGGGGTCTTCCGGTTTCGAATATTGGCCAATATGGCTCACAGTACACAGGAGGGAAGGGACTTGTTTGCGAAGCTTATAAAAGTGACGGACCGTTTTCTAGATGTCACGCTCGATTTCTTGGGTACGGTACCGTACGACGAATATTTACGTAAAGCGGTACAGAAGCAAAGAAGCGTCGTCGATGCCTATCCTCGGAGCAAGGCAGCAATTGCATTCAAGAATCTTGGGCAGAGGGCCGATAACTGGCCTGTACCCACTCTAGCCGGGGGGCATTTAGAGTTTTTTGTCGAAAGGCTTATTCAAGCAAGCCATAGTGGTGAGGTAGCAGCACTATGAACGGACTCGCAATGTACACTAATGTTATGAACGGCGACACCGACGATCTGGTAACACAGCACGCTCCATTGGTAAAGCGGATCGCTTACCATTTAATGAGCCGTCTACCGCCAAGCGTGCAGGCGGACGACTTGATTCAAGCAGGTATGATCGGTCTTCTTGAGGCATCCCGAAACTACGATGCAGAGCAGGGAGCGAGTTTCGAAACCTACGCCGGAATTCGTATTCGCGGTGCAATGTTGGATGAAATACGTAAAAACGACTGGGCACCACGATCAGTACACCGCAAAGCTAGAAAAGTCGCCGAGGCCGTTCGCAAGATCGAGAACGAAAAGGGGCGCGATGCACGAGACAACGAGGTTGCCGAGTTGTTGGAGATGTCTCTCCACGAATACCATCAGGTTCTTCAAGACGCTAGCGGTTACCTGGTCTTGAGCTTCGATGATATGGGTGTCGACGATGAAGCGTTAGCAACGCACGTTTCAGATCGTTCGCCGGGGCCATTTGAGGGGCTGCAGAGAGAAGACTTTAAGAAAAACCTCGCCGATTCGATCTCAGGGTTGCCTGAGCGTGAGCGTTTAGTCATGACTCTTTACTACGATGAAGAGCTTAACTTGCGCGAGATCGGTGCCGTTATAGGGGTGAGCGAATCGCGAGTGAGCCAGATTCACAGTCAGGCTTTGCTTAGGCTACAAGCGAGGCTCGGCCATTGGATGGCGAGGAATTAGTCGCGGAGTAAATGAAAGGATAGTTCGGAGGTCACCTTGGATAAGAATATGAAAATCTTGATTGTGGATGACTTTTCCACAATGCGCCGTATTATCAAAAACCTTTTGCGCGAGTTAGGGTTTAATAACACGCAGGAGGCCGACGACGGCGCTACGGCGCTACCTATGTTACAAAGTATTGAATTTGATTTCCTTGTTACTGATTGGAATATGCCGGGAATGCAGGGAATCGATCTGTTAAAGGCAGTTCGGGCCGATGAGAACCTCAGCAGCCTGCCGGTGTTGATGGTAACAGCCGAAGCAAAAAAAGACCAGATTGTAGAAGCAGCGCAAGCCGGCGTAAACGGTTATATCGTTAAGCCCTTTACCGCTCAAACGTTAAACGAAAAGATAGAGAAGATATTCGAACGTATAGAGGCGAGTAACGGCTAATCCAAATGATATGGGAAGAGCGGTGTATGGAAACTGATGGACAAGGATACGAGGACTACGCGCACCAGGCGCGGGAGTTAATTTCTGAAATCGAATCGGGTAACTTCAGTGAGGCGGATAACCTCATTGACGGTTTAACGAAGTTGCGCGAATCGGCTCTCTTTCAAGACTTAGGTAAGTTAACGCGCGAACTCCATGACACGTTGTCTAATTTTCAAGTTGACGTACGGATATCGGAATTAACGGAAAGCGAAATACCGGACGCAAAAGAACGTCTAAACCACGTCATTGAGTTGACTGAAAAGGCCGCGAACCGAACCTTGAACGTTGTGGAGGAAACTCTTCCTCGAACAGAGCAGCTTGACCAGCGGGCAACCCAGCTCAAGGCTCAGTGGGATCGGTTTACGCATCGCGATATGAAAGTTGAAGAGTTCCGTGGTTTGAGTAAAGAAATCGATGAGTTTCTATCTTGGACATCGGAAAATGCGACACGTATTCACGGTGGATTATCAGAAGTGATGATGGCGCAAGACTTTCAAGACTTAACAGGTCAGATAATACGCCGAGTGATAACATTGGTCCAGGACGTCGAAGATAATTTGGTAGGTTTGATTCGCGTAACCGGCCAAGCTATCAAGCCCGTCGAGGCTCCTACCCCTACAGCGCAAAAGTCCGTCGAGGCAGAAGGCCCACAGGTACCAGGACTCGAGAAGGTAGAGGTTGTAACAGGCCAGGATGAGGTGGATGACTTGTTATCAAGTTTAGGGTTTTGAGGTTTAGGGCATGGCTATCGATACAGACGACGAAATACTTCAAGATTTTCTTGTTGAGGCCGGCGAGCTCCTCGAACAGTTGGGTGAACAGCTGGTCGAGCTCGAAAAACGTCCTCAAGATCGAGAATTACTCAATGCAGTTTTCCGAAACTTTCATACCGTAAAAGGTGGTGCGGGCTTCTTGAGCTTGGATGGCTTAGTCGATGTATGCCATCAGGCGGAGGACGTGTTCAACGTGCTGCGCCAAGGCGAACGCCTGGTTGATGTAAAACTAATGGACGTGGTTTTACGCGCCTTGGATGTCGTCAATGGCATGGTGGACCAAGTACGAAACGGCGTAGAACCCGCAACGGCGGATCCTGCGTTAATAGCGGAATTGAAAAAATATACCCAACCGGGCGATAGTTCGAGCGCGGAGGTGGTGCCGCAACAGGAACCTGCCGAATCGGCGTCCGAATCACTTGAAACTACGACGGCGCAACAACCACAGGACGTCGCTGGTGTTGAGTTCGAAGCTATGCTCGATGCCGCCGCGGACGCGGTAGAAACGAAAGCTGCTGAGCAAGCGCAAGTTAACATTGGCGAGGAAAATGACGAAATTTCCGAGGACGAATTTGAGGCACTGCTCGATCAACTCCACGGTGGCGCGCCCGCGGGTACGTCCCCTAGTAAAGAATCAGCGCCGCCGGCTTCAAGCGAGAGCAGTGACACAATAACTGAAGATGAATTCGAGCGGTTGCTGGACGAACTCCAAGCCGGTACGGTGAACGCAGTGAAACCGGCACCCGAACCTGTAGCTCAGCAGCAGGTCGCCCCCGGTCCAGATGCGGATGCAGACTCATCGCAACAATCCGAGACGGTTGCAACGAAGGAAGTCATATCGGCAGCCGCTAAACCGGCCACCCCAGTAGCGTCTACTGATACGGCGGCGAAGCCCGCGGCCGGAAAAGACAGCGGTCAAAATCAAACGCAAGCCGAGGCAACGGTACGTGTTGACACGAAACGGCTTGATGACATCATGAACCTCGTTGGTGAGCTAGTGCTTGTCCGAAATCGATTGGCAACGCTGCGGGGTTCAATGGGCGATGAAGTTGCGAAAGTAGTTGGCAATCTGGACCTTGTTACCGCAGATCTACAAAATTCCGTGATGAAAACGCGCATGCAACCTATTAAAAAGGTTTTCGGGCGTTTTCCACGCGTAGTACGCGATCTTGCGCGAAGCCTGAACAAACAAGTCGCACTTGAACTTTACGGTGAAGAGACCGACTTAGATAAGAATCTCGTCGAAGCGCTCGCCGATCCCCTCGTTCACCTAGTCCGCAACGCCGTAGATCATGGTGTTGAGTCACCAGAAGTTAGAATGAAAGCAGGGAAGCCCGAAGGTGGGACGGTGAAATTATCCGCGGAACAAGAAGGTGATCACATACTTTTGACCATCGAAGATGATGGCGCCGGAATGAACGCGGACTTGTTGCGAACGAAAGCCGTTGAGAAAGGATTGCTGGATGAGGATACGGCTACGCGCCTAGATGATTACGCCTGCTACAACTTGATTTTTATGCCAGGATTCTCCACAAAAAACGAAATCTCGGATATCTCCGGGCGTGGAGTGGGCATGGACGTCGTAAAGACACGTATTACACAGCTTAACGGCACGATTCATATCAATTCAACGATGGGGAAAGGTAGCCGTATAAGCATAAAAGTTCCTTTAACGCTGGCGATCATGCCAACATTAATGGTCCAGCTAAGCAACCAAATTTTTGCATTACCTTTAGCGAACGTTATTGAGATCTTCGATCGCGAGTCGGCCCGCACCAGTACGGTAGACGGTAAGGAAGTCGTCATAGTAAGAGAAAAGGCGATTCCGTTGGTATTTCTCAGCAATTGGCTCGTCAGAGATTCTTCCGTAATTGAACAAGCCGACGCCGGCTACGTCGTCGTCGTGAGTTATGGTGCGCAGCACGTTGGGTGCGTCGTAGATCAGATGATCGGACAGGAAGAGGTCGTGATCAAACCGCTAGGGAACACGTTACAAGGAACGCAAGGCCTAGCCGGCGCGACAATCACGGGTAATGGCCGTATCGCGCTGATTCTCGATATGCCTGGGCTAATGGAGGCCTACGGCCGAAGGATATAGAAGGTAGCGTTGATGGCGGTTCGCGTATTAATAGTTGATGATTCGCGATTCTTTCGTCGGCGCGTCACTGAAATAATAAACTCCGATCCACAATTAGAAGTTATCGGCGCGGCAGTGAATGGCCGTGAAGCGGTTGAGCTGGTTGCCAAACTGAAGCCCGACGTCGTAACCATGGATATCGAAATGCCGGTAATGGACGGAATATCCGCCGTACGCCATATAATGAATAGGACGCCGACTCCTATCTTAATGTTTTCATCGTTAACGACAGATGGCGCACAATCCACACTGGATGCATTGGATGCCGGCGCTGTGGATTTCTTACCGAAACGCTTCGAAGATATCTCTAAGGATAGAGATGAAGTTAAGCGCCAGTTATGTATGCGGGTTCGCCAGATCGGTGCTAAAACGCGAAAAAAGGCGATAGTTCATCGCCCTCTCGGCAGCGTCGGCACGTCATTGCGTGACAAGACAATTGTAACACCAGAGCGAAAGCCGAAAAGGGCTTCTCCGGGAAGACTACTCTCTTCTGGCGCCCTGCGTAGTTACAGCTTGCTCGCCATTGGCGCTTCGACCGGAGGACCTGTTGCGCTACAAGAAATTCTGACCACGCTTCCCAAAACTTTTCCCCTTCCGATCGTACTCGTTCAGCATATGCCCTCGAGCTTTACCCCGGCGTTCGCCACGCGACTAGACAAACTTTGCCAAATTACGGTTAAGGAGGCGCAGGACGGTGACTTTCTGGCCTCTGGTACGGCGTTCTTAGCCCCGGGTGGCCGGCAAATGGTTTTAGAGCGGCGTGGCAGCAATACGGTTTTAAAAATATGCGATGCACAATCTGGTCAATACTACAAACCAAGTGTTGATACCACTTTTATGTCGGTGGCCAAAGTATTCCCCGGAAAAGTCTTGGCTCTAATCCTGACAGGGATGGGCGCCGATGGCAGAGAAGGCGTGCGCGTATTGAAACGGGACAAGAGCACGGTCTGGGCTCAAAACGAAGAAACCTGTGTGGTCTTTGGTATGCCAGGTGCCGTCGTTGATGCGGGCCTTGCAGATAGCATTTTACCGTTGTCTGAAATAGGCACTCAATTGAAGCAAGGGGTGTAGCGGGTGGACATTCTTAGCGTTGTGGGCATTCTCATTGCGCTCACCGCAGTTTTCGGTGGCAACATTATGGAGGGTGGCCATACCGAGTCGCTCATGGTGTTTACGGCCTTTTTCATCGTGATGGGCGGCACTTTAGGCGCGGTGATGTTGCAGTTTCCTCTATCGGTATTTTTGTTGTCGATAAAAATGACCACGTGGGTATTTTTGCCGCCGAAACAAGATCATCATGAAGTGATTGAAAAAATCGTCGGATGGAGCAATATCGCCCGCAAGGAGGGGCTATTGGGGTTGGAGTCGATTTCCGAGTCCGAAACTGACCCGTTTGCTAAAAAGGGGCTGCAGCTTCTCGTGGATGGGAGTGAGCCGGAAACGATTCGTAACATAATGGAAGTGGATCTATCCACCAAGGAGCACCAATCTACCCAAGCGGCGAAGGTCTACGAAGCATATGGTGGGTACACGCCCACTGTCGGAATCCTGGGTGCGGTAATGGGTTTGATTCACGTGATGAACAATCTTGCGGACCCGTCTAAATTGGGCGGTGGTATAGCTGTGGCGTTTGTAGCAACGATTTACGGAGTGGGGCTTGCTAATTTGTTTTTTTTGCCTATTGCGAACAAATTAAAAGGTCTTATTCACGATCAGACCCAGTTTCGGGAGATGATTATTGAGGGCGTTATTTCCATAGCGGAAGGTGAGAACCCTCGTAATATCGAGACCAAATTACAGGGTTATCTTCATTAAATGGCGTCGCTCGTTGGGGGCGCGGGCATGGTCTCTTACCAATCGGCGACCCGTCATACGCCAGACCGGTCGACCTGTAATCTCTAGAGGCATTAGATATTGAACTCGCGTTTCCAGTTGGCGATTATCGAAACATGTCAAGCCACGCGGATCAACCAGGTATGGTTTAAATGGCTCGAAAAAAGAAACACGAGGAACACGAAAACCATGAGCGGTGGTTGGTGTCTTATGCCGATTTTATTACGTTGTTGTTCGCGTTCTTTGTTGTTATGTATTCCGTATCGTCGGTAAACGAAGGGAAATATAGGGTGCTTTCCGATGCGTTATTGGCCGCGTTTCGGTCTCCTCAGAAAACACTTACGCCCATACAAGTTGGAAATCCAGCGAAGGCGCCAAAGGCGGAGTCCATGGAAATTAATCAAGTGCCCAGTATTGTCGCGGCACGGGACTTACCCAGGCCCGACGTGACACAGGGGAAAAAGAAGGGCGGTGCCGCATCTTCGCCGCTGGCGGAAATCGCAGACCGCGCAGAAGAAGAACTGGCACGCCTTATTGACGAAGATTTGATTGCCGTTCGCTACAATGATGACTTTGCTGAGATCGAGATTAAAAGTGAGATTCTGTTTCCCGCCGGTGGGACCAAGTTAACGGACGAAGCAAAGATGATAATTGGAAGACTCGCAAGAATTTTAAGGGCCGTTCCTAATCTAATAAAAGTAGAAGGTTTTACTGATAACACGGCAATAAACAGCAAGATTTATCCGTCCAATTGGGAGTTATCCGCGGCGCGCTCCGGCGCGGTCGTGCGGTTGTTCGCAGATAAGCGTATTGATCCGACTCGAATGGCCGCTGTGGGCTACGGGGAATTTCAGCCCATTGCGGATAACGCCACCGCGGAGGGGCGAAATAGAAATCGTCGAGTATCGATTGTGGTGCTTAACCAAACCATGATGGGAGAGTTGCGCGAAGATCTAGTACTCGCTTCATTCCCCGAAGACGAGGCGTCGCAACCGGATCTGTTAAATGCCGAGGCAGGGGAAGATCTACCCGGTGGCGAGGCGGCGCTAGAGGTACAGGAACCGGTTGAGGAAGTCGGTTGGAAACAACCGGTCGATGTAACAGCTCAACCTGTCACGGACACTGGCGCTGTTATAGATCTTAGCTCCCCCTTTCAGGTAATAACGCCGATGAGCCTTGATGTGGCGCCGCCGGAAGAACATGGGGACAGTGTTAAGGAATAGAGTTTCTTCTATAGAAAAGGAGAAGGGCAATGAAGGTATGGGCAATCGCCAATCAAAAAGGCGGGGTGGGGAAGACGACAACTACGGTATCTATTGCTGGCTTGTTGTCACTAAAAGGTTCGAAGACATTGATGGTGGACCTCGATCCGCACGGTTCTCTAACCGCATATTTTGGGTATAATCCGGATAAAGTTGAGCTCGGCGTATATGCGTTGTTCCAAGATAAAAACGTCCCGATGTCGTCATTGATCCAGCCGACTGAATTCGATAACTTGGCGTTACTGCCTTCGTCGTTAGCGTTGGCGACAGTAGACAGGCAAGTGGGGGCTCAGGAAGGCATGGGGCTTGTGATCGCTCGCGCATTGAATAGCGTTAGAGAAGAGTTCGATCACATACTCATCGACTGTCCGCCAATGCTAGGTGTTGCAATGGTGAATGCACTTGCGGCATGTACCCACCTCATCATTCCCGTACAGACCGAGTTTCTCGCATTACAAGGGCTTGAGAGAATGGTTAGGACCTTAACCATGATAATGAAGGCGCGCAACGAAACGTTACCGTACACAATCGTACCGACGATGTTTGATAAGAGAACCAAGGCGTCGGTACAAAGTCTAGAATTTCTGCAAGCCCAATATAGGTCACGTTTAAGCGGGGCGTTGATACCTGTTGATACGCAGTTCCGTGATGCAAGCCGCGCAGGCGTACCGTTGCCTCTGAAGGCGCCGCGGTCGCGGGGATCGACTGCCTATGAAATATTGGTGGAAGAACTACTGAATCCGGTCACAATGGGGCAGTCGGCTGTAGCTTAACGGGGACGAGGGGATAAATGGAAGGTCTAATGGATCAGGAGAAGGTCTTAGAGAGCTATTTGGACGGATTACTGCTTGGCGGAGCCCAATCTTATGCTCAGAATGTTACGTACCGGGATTTACCCGTGTTGCCTAACGGTTCAACAGACACCGTTGAACGCACTGAATCGCCAGTGTTTTCAGATGAGCAGAAACCGGCTCCAGCCGAGTGCGGAACCGTTGATCGTACGGTAACGGGATATGATGCCGAGGCTGAAATCGGAACCACGTCGGTAGAACTAGATCGCGACAACCAAGCCGAAGCGAAGTTTATACATATTCAGCCATTGTCGGTTGTTGGATTGAAACTGGCGATTCCAACGGACCGTGTTAACGCTATTGTGCCTTGGCCCGAAGGACTCGACAGTTCCGATTCCAGTGACGAAGGCGTAGGTGGAACACATCTCCATAATGGACAACTCATGGTCATCGTCGATACGGCCGCTCGGGTAGTGCCCGTGGATCACCCGAACCGAGCCGTGATGGATTCTCGAAAATGTTATCGATACATTGTATTGTTGGACGAGGGTGCTTGGGGAATCGCTTGCGACGAAATTGACGAGGACATATACGTCCCGCGGCAACAGGTTCATTGGCGTTCAGCGGCCTCGTCCCACGCGTGGTTGGCAGGCACAATATCCGAATACGGCTACGCCCTAATCGACGTGGATCGCATTATCGAGAAGCTTTAGGGTGCGCCCTTTATGTTTCGTTTTTCGCGGTAAGCGTAATCGCGAGCGTGGCAGTACGCGTGGCTAAAAAACACTGACCGCCTCTACGTCTCGACGTTCCAATGCGCGGACCAACGACCTTAAGGACCACGGAAAAAGATAATTATCCAACCTTGCTTGTCTTTTCGCTTATTTTCCGCGGCCCTAAATCGATTGGTACACACCCCGTTTTCGGTGGGTCGACCATGCAAAGTAGCATGGATGAAGGCCGTGGAACTCGGAATCGACGGCCGAAACGCGCTTGGATTGCCCTCTGGTTTTAAATAATGTCGTTAATTGGCCGATGAGTAGGTATCGAAGCTGGTTGGTGCATTACGGGAAGTCCCGGAATTAGTGGCACGATCCATGCTTTTACTAGGATGAGGCATGGAGGGCGACGTAACGCTGACGCTGTGGATGCCTTTACCTCATGGCATTGATTTAACCATTAATTGGGAGTTGGTTTATGAGCCAGGTGAACATAAACACTGAGGCGGAAAATGAAAGCGATCCGGTTTTGCAGTGGGTTACGTTTCAGTTAGGTGACGAAA
>CALZJI010000259.1 GCA_945787615.1 uncultured Chromatiaceae bacterium
ATTTTTTATGCAACGCTAGGGTCAATTCCACGGAAACATATGGTGAGCGCTTCCTATTCTTAGAAGTTCGTTTCTAATATCTTTAACAAAATGGTATAAAGACACAAAAATCACCGCCACAGGCAAAAAAAGAGCCCTAACGCGGTCCTAAATCAAATATTTCATCATCAAGACCATGCACAACGTCCTTAAAATGTCCGACACATCGCGCTCAGGATTTCTAGCGTTTAAGGAGCGTCGATCGCGTAAACTGGCAGGCCGGTGTACGCCAAGGGATGCCGATATTTTTTGGTTGCGTTTCGAGCGCTATTTCGAAGATATCTATTATCCCTTAATGGATCTCTATGGCGATCGGTCTGATTTTTCAGAGCAAATTGAGGCGTTGTTTGACCAAATGGTCGACGCGTATGCCGATAGAGCCGAATCCCTGCGGCTGCTCGATCTAGAACGACAGTTTACCCCCGACTGGTTTGAGCATTCGAACATGGTTGGCTATGTTTGCTACCCAGACCTTTTCGCTGGAAACCTCGAGGGCGTGCGAGAAAAGGTCAGCTACCTCGAAGAATTGGGCGTGACGTACCTTCATCTAATGCCGCTCCTCGATCCCCGTCCGGAGCCCAATGATGGAGGCTATGCGGTGGTGGATTACCGTACCGTTAAACCGGAATTGGGGACAATCGAAGACCTCAAGGCGCTGGCGACGGATTTACGAGAACGGGGCATTTCCCTTTGTGTGGATCTAGTGATTAACCACACTGCCAAGGAGCACGAATGGGCGCGGCGGGCTATGGCGGGAGAAGAGAAATATCTTGAGTATTACTATACTTTCCCCGAGCGCGCCCTGCCCAATGCCTACGAGCAGACCCTACCGGAAATTTTTCCCGACGAGGCGCCGGGGAATTTCAGTTGGTATCCAGAGATGGCGGGCGACGGGCGCTGGGTTTGGACGACATTCCATGAGTTCCAGTGGGACCTTAACTACACTAATCTCAGCGTGTTTCGAGAGATGATGGGCGTGATGTACTTTCTCGCCAACGAAGGCGTCGATATCCTCCGCCTCGACGCCGCGCCGTTCATGTGGAAGCGCATGGGAACTAACTGCCAGAATCAACCCGAAGTCTTCAAGTTGATTCAGCTATTTCGCGGCCTGATGCGAATTGTTGCGCCTGCCCTTATCTTCAAGGCTGAGGCGATCGTCCCGCCCGATCACATACAAAAGTACATCGGCGTTAAGAAGACCGTGGGCAAACAGTGTGAGTTGGCTTACAACAATCATTTGATGGTGATGCTCTGGAGCGCTTTAGCTACCCATAAGGCGACGCTATTGTCCTATGTGATTCACAAGCGCGCGCCACCTTTGCTAATCGATTGCAGTGTCGTTACTTACCTTCGTAACCACGATGATATCGGTTGGGCGATGGCCGATGAGGATCTAGCCGAAATTGGCGAGGATCCTTTTCTCCACCGTCAGTTTCTTAACGAATTCTATACAGGTCAGTTCCCTGGTTCTTTCGCTAAGGGCGCCCTATTCCAGTTCGACCCCGTCACCAAAGATGCTCGGATCAGTGGCGCCACCGCCTCCCTAACTGGATTGGAAGCAGCGTTGGAGCAACAAGACGAGTCCGCCATCGATCTGGCAATCCGTCGTATTCTGCTGCTGCACAGCGCGATCATGTTTCGTGGCGGTATCCCCGTGATCCACATGGGAGATGAAGTGGGTTTATTGAACGACTATTCATATTTGAACGATCCCATTAAAGCCAAGGATAGCCGCTGGCTGCACCGACCGTCTATGGACTGGGCCAAAGCGGATAGGCGTCATAACCCGAACACGATTGAAGGGCGGGTTTACCAGGGGCTACTTCGTTTAATCAAAGTGCGCAAGTCCACCTCATTGTTACACAGTTTCGCCCTTTCGCACCCGATGTGGACGGACAACGACCATGTTTGGGCGATAGGTCGTGATCGTCCAGAAAAGAGCATCATGCTCCTGGCGAATTTCGATGACGATTGGCAGTCGGTGAACGCAGACATCATCCGCAATGGTGGCCTCGTAGGCCATGTGCACAACCTCCTCACCGAGGACGGTTCACTCAATATTTCTCAGGGACGCCTCTATCTGGAACCCTATGAAACCATGTGGCTGGTCGGTGATGAGTAACGCGGCGGATTTCGATCCGCTGTGTGAGGCCGAGATCTATTACGAGCGCTGTCCGATGGGGTCATCAGCGTGATGTCGAGAGTCGCTCATGGACTGGCCTAGGTCGTAGATCGTGTCTGTTGCGAATTCGTGAATCAAGCGGCCATTGGCGTTTGGAAAAGTCCACGACAGTGCTTTTGCCATCGATAGCGTTCAAGACTGACGACGTTTGGGGTTGTATTTTTGGGATCGGCTTTTTGTGCAGGCGCGCCGC
>CALZJI010000260.1 GCA_945787615.1 uncultured Chromatiaceae bacterium
CCCGGCCGCTCGTTTTTCAACCGACCGAAAAATGCTTGAACGTCGTCCCAGCTGACCGATTCAACGGGGCGCTGTACGCCCTTAAAAGAGGCGGGATTGTCTCCCATTACCGCCTGCCACAAGGCCTGAGTACAGGCAGTGTCCGCTAGCCATAAGCCCCGCGTCAGCACAACTCCGTGTAACAACTCACGATCTTCAAAGCGCTCGGACTCAGTCTCCGGCGAACCCATCATGAACTGACCCGGCGCAATCCAACGCATGCGCTGAACCACATTGGCAATCCGAAACTCCGCATAAAGCCCGTAATCGTCTACACCCACCTCGTCCGCCCATTCCGGTTGACGGAATCCCCGTTGCTGAAACGCCTCATATTCACTTTCGTCCTGAAAATACCCCTTGGACAAGGTTAACGTGCCGATGTCGGACCCAGTCTTGTCCTTCACCGGGTAAGCGCCAGGGTTGACCCAGTAACCACGGCGATCGACTTGCCCTTCCCGCCAAGCCACAAACAAACCCTGCTCATCCCGACCGATGGCGCTGGCCCAAGCCGGGTTGTGCAACGTATCAATCACCAGCGCTTCGTGGTCGCTTTTCAACCACACCCGGCCCGTCTCAGACAAAGGCACTATGTCGTCGCCGCCATTGCCCACAGGCACCACAAGGGCGTCACCTGGGTTCGTTGCATCGCCGAAGGTCGGATAGGTCACTTGCAACCGCGGCGCCGCCAGCGAGATACCGGCAAGCGGACTACCACGGTCGGCCCACGTTCCCTCATGGGGTTGTGGTTCGTCCGTGACTGAGGCCAATGCCAATGCTTGCCCGCGCTGGCGCAAAACCATGCGCTTCGGCTCGCCCGTTGCCCACACCCAGACGACGTCATTAATATCGAAGCCCTCGGGCAACGTCATTTTTTCGTTGGACTGCAACACGTGCTCATAAACGATGGCGAACGCGGCGCAGAGCGCGGGGCTCTTCTCCCAGGTACCGGCATGTTGACGCTGGGCCAGACGCCGCACCCAGGCGCGCATGCCCTCGTCGCCGGTGCGTTGGAACAGAGTTTTTACTACGCGACGCATGAATTGCTCGTCTAAGGGCTTCCCGTTTAATTCATCGGCGATTAGCCTTTCTTCAAACTTGACGGCGGGCGATAGGTGGGCATGATGCTGGTCCAACGCCTCGCTCACTTGACGACGCAGGGCTGGTGATTCGCATTGCTTATATTCCGCGCGATGTTTGGCGATCGCGCCAGTCTTGTACACGAAGGCCGTGGGCGTGGGTTCAACGTCGAGATGCAACCACGCCGCCGCTTCGCCGCCCACGTCCACCTCTGCGGTAGGCATTAGGTATCGCACTGCCCGCAGCAACGCGGGCTCCACCCGAATGGCCGGAGACAGCAAACGCAGCAACCGCTGAGCTGCGGGGTCTTGGTCAAGGGCCGCACGCGTGCCAGTGAAAAACCGTCGCCTGTCCACACGCCGAGGGAAGCGGCGCCCACGGTCCCAACAGACGGGATAGAAACAACGCACTAATGCCGCATCCCACCAGCGCGGCGGACAGGGCATCAAAGCGACTGGCGCAACACCCGAAGCGCATAACCTTTGCCCGAAACGCAGCCAGGCCTTGCGCTGACTACTATCATCGTCGAGACAACCTAAGTCGCTTAACACCAACACCGGGGTACCGGCTTCGGGCATACTAAAAGGTCGCTCTGGGTCATTTTCCCGATCCCAAGGTCGGCAGGGCCCGCCGGGACCCGCTTCCAAAACGACGATCTCGAGCCCCGATTGACCACGTAATGGCTCAAGCGCGGCACACAGGCGGTTGAAATCCTCCCAAAACGGGAGCACTCGTACGTTTTTATCCACAATCACCTGACACCGGAGGGCCCACCCTGACCTTTGGCGATACGGTAACCGGGACAGCGTCTTACCGCTGGCGAAACGTTCCACCGCCTGGTCAATATCCATTTGTTTGCTGGCGCGCTGGCTACCCAGGGCCGCACGCAGGAAAGGCCACAGGCGGCGCCAAGGTGCCAGGGGTTGCGGAGGTGGCGGCGTGATATCGGGATCGGCGCCCGTATCTTTGGATATAGGCTGCGCGGTCGCGTACCAATCCGGCGCTTCGAAGACGCGTTGCGCCTGTTCGATGAGGCGGTGTTCCACTACGCGGAAAAATCGTGCTTGAGGCCGTTGATGCGGTATTGTCTGGGTCTTAAGCGGTTGGGCCTCAGACGACGGGCCTTGGGTCTTTTCTTCTGGACCCGGAGTTTTCGCTAAGCGCTGTTGCTCGCTAGCCGGGCGACGGTCGAAACCGATTAAAGCCGCTATTTCATCCAGGCCGGCTTCGCCGAATTCCGCCAGCCAGTAGATGAGGTCCGCCCGGCTTAGAGCGGCCCGCGTCGTTCGTATTCGGGGCTGGTTCGTACTGGCTAGGTGAGCCATCAAAGTTCCGTGCTAAACTTTTTCAAGGCGAAATCACTGATCTTTTCCAGTATCTCGAGTTGTTTCGCCTCCTCCTTAGCCATCGCGCATACGGCGCGCAACATGTCCAGGTACTCCGCTTGGCCGGGTGGGCACGCGCCGACCTTTTCCGCCTCCTGCCGGTCTTGCCAGAGTTGGTTGGCGGCCTCGCGGCGCACCTTAGCACTGCATTGGTCGCCAAAGTGGTGTTCCCCCCGCGTCGTTAACCACTTTACTAACGGCCCTTTGTCTTTCGGTAGCTTGAGATGCAGCACTAAGCAGCGGCGCACGAAGGCACCGGGCAGTTCGCGCTCTTCGTTGGTGGTGATGACCACCAACGGCGGGGGCGTATTGCTAGCCAAGCCGACAGCCTCATCAAGATACGGCACGCTAAAAGCGCCATTACCCAAGGTTTCCAACAAGCCGTTGGGAAGATCGGCTTCGGCCTTGTCGATCTCGTCGATCAGCAGTACGCTACCCTGCTCCGGGCGCCAGGTTGGCGGTTGCTCGGGTCGACGCAAAGCGCGCCTGCAGCGGTGAAATTGGGTGTCCGCCGAGGTCCAATCAAACACCCACCACAGCGCGCCAGGGCTTAAATAAAGCCGTGGATCCAGTGCTTCTTCCACATCACGGCTGCCGCCGGCCGCCAAAGCTTGGGCCTCGCCAAGACGCCCTACGGCATCGAAATGCCACTGAAGATCTTGACTCTCGCTGCGTGCGTGCACCACCTCAGAAACAAACAACCGCCCAAGCACATGGGCCGCCGCCCGCGCTAACTGGCTTTTGCCTGTGCCCGGTTCGCCCCGTACTAACAGCGGCCGTTGCGCGGCCAGGGCGGCCTTTATGGCGTAGACGCTCTGTTCGTCGAACACATGGGTGGTTTGGGGCCACGATCCCATTGGCGGTAAATCGATGGCTTGGTCAATGGGGAATTCTTGTAGGTTCATGTTGATTTTCGATGGATAAGTAAAAACTCTCTGATAAGCACTAAAAGATGAGGTTCCGGTATGACAAGAACAGCCTCAGCAATCTTGCCCCCAATGAAGACCGCATTCAGGGCGGGTAAATCGCTCTTTAGGGCATGATAAATGGACTCGTTATTAAGCGGATGATTGCGTTCTGACACGGGTACGGCGATGTAATGGTGCTCCCCTCGCTCTCCGCGTACCTTGAGTGTATAGTTTAGTTGTTCATCATGCGTCTCGGAAAATGGGTGGGGCGGCTCCCCTTTAATCACCGTCTTCCAAATGGCTTTTTTTAGCTCCAACACCTGATCGCCGCTGGCGAATCCCGCCTCCGGAATCGCGCCGGGTACACCGTATTTGCCATATACGTTTGCGCCTCGCATATCCGTCGCGAAACCGGCGGGCGAGCGCGCCAGTCGCGACACCACGACCTCCGCGCCCGCGTCCGTTTCAAGAGGAATCTCCAACCTAAGGTCGGCCCCCATGGCCCCGAAGCAATTTGATTTAGCGCAAGCCCATTCTTCGTTGACGGAAAGCAGAATCAACCAACCGAGTATCGTTCGCGCCTCCTCCCAGATCTCGTCGCGCCGCGACGCCGCAACACCTTCATCCTCCAATTTTTCCATGCATGCTTGTGTCGCTTTGTGCAGGACGTCAATGCCAGATTTGATGTCTTGTTCACAGAGTATGGACGCTTCATCGCGACTGTTAAGCGTAAAGTGCGCTTCATTGAGGGCACCGACGACGGCTTTTTGCAACGGCGATAACTTCTGCCGTTTCAGTTGCTTGCGAATATTCTGTTGGACTTCGTCTCTGAATTGAATGCGGGCTTGTGATGTCTCGTGATCCTCAAATACGCGGCTAAGTAGCGCATCGAAGTCGGTATCGCGATGGGTGTCTTGGGTTAGGGTATTCATGTCCGCGAGAATACCCATTAACTTATCGATCCTACGGCGGATATCGGCGTAAAGATTAATATCTTCGTAAACAGTATCGATATTTTCCAGCCCCCCATCCTTCGTTTTCTTCTCCAAAACCTTCTTTTCCTGCTCCCAAAAATTACGGTAGTCGAGTCGATCTGACGATCTGTGAATTTTCGCGTCCGGTAAAACTATCGGGTAGACCCTCTTATGGAACTGCTTGTTCTTGTCAATTTCTAACAGTTCATACATGCAGAATTCGGATTTCAAATACGGATCGCTTAGTACCACCACGACATAATGAGCCGCGCCGAGTTCGTTCATGAACTGCCGTATAGAGCCCTTATAGGTGATTCTTTTAGTATCCCGAAGCAGATTAACGCCTCGTTCCTCACACGCTTTTTCAAGCTGGTCAACCAGGGCAGTTTGATCTTCCGCCTCCCAGGCGTAAGAGACGAAAACTGAAGGAGCGCCTTCCTTGGACATCATTCTTTCTCTCCCTGCATGGTTCGAACCGCTTTGCCACGTCGAAGGTTGCACCAGCGACTTGACGTAGACTCTATTGGGGTACCCTTTATGCTTTCCATGAATAGGCGCCGTTAAGGGTATCTTTACCTGAAAGTCAGTGTATCGCAATCGAGATGGCGCGACAAAACCGGTCTACAGAATCCATTGGAACTCTATGACGATACGAGGATTGGGAATTCTTGGCGCAAAGGATCTGATTAAACACTTCCGTGCTTCATCGTATAGTCGGTGGATCCGCTGCGCTTGATCCACCCTACTACTCACAGTTGATCCATATCGGCTAAGCAGCCCCAACACCCCCCCGGCCGTAGGGTGGATCAAGCGCAGCGGATCCACCAACCGTTACTATCGCAACATACCCTCGAGTACGTCGAAAAAGTCGCGGATGCGTTTGGCGTTGGCGCCGGCGTCGCTGCCGCCAACGCGTGAGATGGAACGGACGTCTACACGTGTCGTTTGTTCCGCAGAAGCGATGCGGATAACGACATCATCTTTGAAACCGAACCAAAAGGTTGTGTCGGTGGCCTCGATACGGCCCGCGCCGCTATCGGCGGCGACGATTTCCCAACCCATTCGTTCTGCGGTCTTAAGCGCCAGAGGAAATACTTCATTGCTTGATCGCTGAACGGCCAGCGTCTTGATGTCGGGATACGCCTCCTGCTGCATGGCGGCAAGGGCCGGCCCGGCGTAATCGGTAGAATTTGAAGTGCTACCGCGCAGCGGTAAAACGGCCACAAATTCCGGCGGGTTGGCGGTGTCGGTGGTAATGTCGTGAATCGGCGGGACGGTGTTGATTTTTTGCAGGTGGCTCCATGGTATCCAGGCCGTGACTCCAGCGATAACAACCCCGGCAAGCGCCACAGCGAAACCGCGGCGCTGGCGCCCGGGTCGCGCCATCACACAGCCCAACACGGCCAGCGGTAACGCAGCGAAGCTGGCCTGATAACCCCATTTCAGGTAGCCGAACCCTTGACCGAAGTCCCACCAATCGAGGCGCGTACCGACACCGGCGCCGACTGCGATCGCGGCGGCCGCGAGCGCCGCAACGAAGCCGAGTAATGCAATCCATGACCAGCGCTCTTTCTCTAAGTCGATAGGCAAATTTAACATGGCGCTCCCCCCTACCCTTAAGCGTTTTTTTTTTAACGTGGCCTTCGTTTACCGTCCTGCGCTCGCGCTTTTTTTTCCGCCACGTCTATAGTGATGTTGCGCGCGCTTCCGCGCATTGTCAAGCGAGCGACAAACGCAAGCCATGGGCAATGTGGCCAGTATTATCGCGGCTAACACAACGGCTCAACATTCAGTTGAGGCACAAAGAAGACGAATTCCTAAGAATCGGGCAAGGGTGATGATTGGGGGGTAACGAATCCTGCCGAGGCTGTAGGGGCTCACGTACTAATGATATCAACGACTCGAGCAGGAGGGTGCATCACTTTATCGCACCGATTCACTATGACGCCGATCTCTTACGTCACGATTTGGGTTGCCTGTTCCAGCCGCTCATTGAGATGACTAAAGCGTGTTTTGGTGCGAGCACTTTTCGGCGGGCCAATACGTTGATGACGAGTACCGGTTGTTCCCGTAGCAGCAGTCACTCAATGGCGAGTCCGTCATTAATGGGTAAGGTTCCAGCCAACCAGGTGCACACCATCTCTGCGATGAGCGGCGCGCGAGCGCCCAATAAGGCGCCGATGTGGCTGACGCCGTCGAACCGTAGCAGATCGGCGTTTAATTGTTGGGCTAACGCCGCACCAGCCTCGGCAGGAACCTCTTCATCGTTTCCGCCGAGGACGACGAGACAGGGTGCATCGGGTATGTCGCACGCTAGACCGGCGTACATCTCTCGCATTACCAGGCCCGATTCATCCCGCCACTGGCGGCTGACCCACGAGACGGTTTCATCGTCGGCATCGGGCATCGCCCGCTGAGTACTGTCCGAAGTATTTCGTGATCCCCAGGTGATGATATCGGGAAAGACGACCTTTCGTGGCGGCCAATGCGGGTTGCCGAGAGGAGGCACACTATTCACCAACACCAATGCGCTGGCGCGGACCGAGGAGGCGGCTTTTAGGGCCAGCAAGCCTCCCATGCTGGCACCGATAAGCACCGGAGAGCGCGCTGGACTGCCTTCAAGGAGCGTCACTAGTTGCTTAAGATAGGTATCAAACGACGTTTCCGCCAAGCCGAAGGTGGCGGGGCTCAATTGAACGGCTGAGACGCGCCAATCATTGCGATCAAAGATCTCTCGCCAAAATCGCCATTCCCATGGACCGCCTCCGGCGCCATGGACGAAGACTATTGGATAATCATCCGCCATAATGGCCTATTGTACCGCCAACGGTTGGGTTAACCCTATTCAAATGGAGATGAGGGGAAATATTAGCCAAAAACCTTTAATTATTTTCTCCCCCGAAGATTTTTCCAAAGAAAGCGGGCGTTAACGGGAAAGGGGTGACGGATGAATACCCTTATTTATAGGTCGTTTAACATGGCAATGAGTCATCAGAGAACATCGCACCGCTGACACTCGGCCGCAGTCGATCCTTTCTCTAGGATCGATGAGTTGCTATCCTATAAAGATAATCAATCGATCGCTGAATCCGCTACTGGCCTCAGTTATGGAGTCGCGGTGAAGGGGATCCGGAGAAAGGAATTGCGCTACGTCTATATTTCCATCGGGGTGTTCTTTGTAATCGTGGGTGCGATAGGGGCCTTCGTTCCTTTACTGCCAACCACGCCGTTTCTCATCGTGAGTGCTGCATGCTTTATGCGTTCGTCGCCCCGTTTGTATCGTTGGCTGATAGACAACCGCGTGTTGGGGCCCTTTATTCGCAACTGGCAAGAAAACCGCAGTATCCCCCGGGTTTCGAAAATTATCGCGCTGGCAATGATCGTCGGCATTTGTTGGCCGGGTATTCTAGTGGCGGCGGATTCAAACCAGCTCCGGATTGCCGCTTCAATAGTGCTATTGATTCCCGTGACCATTATTTCGCGCATTCGTACGACGGAAAGTTTGCTTACCCAGGAAAACTGAGTCGCGGGGATAGGTATAGAGCGTGTAGAATCTAGATCATCGTTCTTCAGGAGCAGGTCTTTCGCTGCTTCAGGTCTTAGGGCTCGCGAAAAAATAACTTACGATTTTCGCATCCCATCTTCGGGCCATCTTTGAACAATACTCAATCGCATAAACCTCGAATTAGCCGGGCTAGTCCTGCGGTTTTGCTCAATCGGATCGTCCAAATCTGACCCAAATCTGGGCGCGAAAAATACGAAGTTATTTTTTCGCGAGCCCTTAGTCGAGAATGCCTATACACAGACCTACCGGCGTTTGTTTTAAGCAGCGACCTACGACAGAAAACACCCATATAATTCACGCTAACCGCCAACTCGAACAACACCGCAGTTCGTGTCATGGAGCCACGTTTCCCTATCCCCGATGCTTACGCCGCCAACCCAGCGTTTCACCTGAATTTAGCGCAAGCCAATCCGCCTCGGAGTCCAGTAATTGAGGCGATGAGTACCCGTCGCAGGCATCATTGATCAATATTTCGTCAGATTTCGTCCCGATGGTTGCCACATCGATTTGCTGTAATAGAAACAATCTAGCAGTTGCGGACGTTATTAAGAGTGAACAAAAATAATTTTAGCCAATGGGCAAGTCAATCACACATCGGACGTATCCTATTACTAGGACTACTAATTATTATTCTACAATTTCCCATTAATTCCATAGAAGATCTTGTCGTTGAACGCAGGGCGACAGAATCATTGGCTGTTTCAGAAGTGCAACAGAAATGGGGCCAGGAGCAACGTATCATAGGGCCGTTACTTGTTCTACCGTACCAGAAGAAACGGAATTGGCATGATGCGCATTCGGGCGCGAAAGAAACAACAAGCGAAACCAAACGAGCGATATTTTTGCCGGATGAGTTTGACGCATCCGGTCAGTTAGTCAATGAAACCCGTTATCGAGGCTTATTTGAAGTGCCTCTATATCAGGCGTCAGTAAAATTGGCTGGTTTTTTTAGTGGACGGAACCTTAAAGAGTGGGGTATCAACGACGAGGATGTGTTGTGGGATAAGGCGCGCCTGGTTGTGATGGTGTCAGATGCCAGAGCGATTCAAAAACAAGCGACGATAAATTGGAATGGCACGGAATATTATTTTGCGCCAGGTACGGATGACTCGACATCGAATAGTGAAGGTTATCACGTCGACTTAACTGACTACGATGGAAGCACAGAAAAGTACACCTTCTCCATCAAATTGTTATTAAATGGCAGCAAAGGCCTCTATTTTGCACCTTTGGGTAAGGACAGTTTGGTTAGAATCAATGCCCCTTGGCCTGATCCGAGTTTTCAGGGCAAGTGGTTGCCGACGTCGCGTCAGGTGGACGATGATGGTTTTAGCTCACAATGGCAGATACCCTATTTGGGTCGCAACTTTCCGCAACGAACGCAGAATTATCCATCAATTCACAAAAAAGTTAACAGCTCCCTGGTTGGCGTGAATCTCATTTCTCCCATCGATAACTATCGCATGTCGAAGCGCAGCATAAAATATGAAATGCTGTTTCTGTTTCTTACGTTTACAGTCATCTGGTTGATTGAACTGATGGCAAAAACGCGAGTGCATGTGATGCAGTATTTATTTATTGGTTCTGGATTGTGTGCGTTCTACTTGCTGGAGTTGTCTTTATCGGAACATGTGGGATTTTATTGGGCGTATGCAATCGCCACCCTTGCTGTTATCTCAATGGTATCTGCTTATTCCTACGTCGTGTTGCGCACGGGTAAACGAGCAGCGATTCTTGGCTCCACACTTGCAGGTTTGTATCTCTATCTGTTCACCTTGTTGCAGGAGCAGAACTATGCCTTGCTTATTGGTTCGATTGGTTTGTTCGTCATGCTTGGAGTAATCATGTATATCACGCGCCACATCGATTGGTTCAAGATAACGCAATTTCCGGCGGCGAAGAATGAACCGTCTGAGTAAAATTAAAGGGGCTGCCGCGCATTTACTCTCCGATTAGGTCTGCACTGGGTAAAATATATATCGGGGTGGGGAATTCGACTTATACGACTTGTGCACAGTAGTTAATCGAAATCACCTGTACCATTGTTATTGGACATACATGCCGGTCTTTTACGTAATATCTAGGGAACAGACTTATGTGACTAGTCGCTAGTCGTTACGCGTGCTTAGTTGTTTTGTGGCTTCTTTGAATTATCTATAGCACGCTTTTCTAGACGCGCCTTTCAGGCCTAAATACGCTGTTGTATGCTGGGGTTACCGGGCCTTCTGACATCTCTGTCATCCCGGCTCGAATAAGATCAAGACATACATAGCTCATACCCGTCAAAACGGCTGCCTCGAACCTGTTCTAAGTAAGAGCAGCAGAGCAAAGCCCCCATACGTCATGGTTTGAATGTTTTGAGCTGTAGTTCTTTGACGGCTTTGAAGTGTTTGACATTGCTTGTTACTAGAGTCATGTTATTTTCTACCGCCGTAGCTGCAATGACGGCATCTCCCGCCCGCGTATTTGATAACAGCGCGTACTCTTCGACATATATCAGCGCTCTATGTCCAATGTTTTCGGTAAGTGGTAAAATGGTTAATTCGAACTCACAAATAAAATCCTTCACATATTTATGATGTGTTTTATTCCTAGCGCCTTGCAATAACTCCATGTAACTCTGAATTGAAAGATATTTATCTTCATCCTTTTCAAGAAGTTTAGCTGCCTTTTCATTTCCTCTCTGAACCCAAATTAGAATATCTGTATCATAAATCATATCGAGGCTTTCTTATGTTCTCTAACTCTTCTAATACAGATTTTTTAGCGTCCTTGTACATACCAAAGAAAGGATGATCTTTAATTTTTGATACCGATTTTTTTTTAGCAGGCTTAATAATTCCTTTGACTTTTCCGTGATACAACACCGTCACACTTTCATTTCTATCAAGTGCTTTCAAGATATCATTCGTTTTATACCTTAAATCGACTATAGACGCCTTCATAACCACCTCTGAGATAAAGTCAAATATGTCTACATCTTATAGTCATTTTAAGATCTTGCTCAAGCGATTTGTTATTTCTATTTTAATTATAAGGTTATCCGGCCCTGTGCGAAATATGTCAGCCAAAGACCTGTCATTGACGAATTAACATTCAAGTCGCCATCGATGTTGACGAAGGCGCGGGCCGGCTGCGACAGAAATCGATCACCACTTTGTCCGCACTTACCACCAAAAAAAAAGCCGCGCCCATAATGAGCGCGGCACACAAACTCAAACGATCTGAAGATTAATATTCCCATTCACCGTATTTCGCCTTCCAAGCCGTCAACATGGGTTTAATACGGCGACCATGGCTTTCGATCGTTGAGCCGACAACGATGGCGGCCACGCCCGCTACGGCGAGACTGGCCCAGTTACCCAAGTCGAACACTTGGAATGCATAATACACTTGATAGAGCACACCGCACGCCATCATAACCAATCCTCCACCAAAGGTGATGCGCTGCTGTTGCCTATTGCCGTATACAGTCACCGCGATACCGATAAACACATTCATCATTGCTGCCAACACTCCACCGTGGAGTAATAGGTTGGCCAACAGCCCGAAGCAAAGTACGACGACGGCAATTATTCTGTGCACCATCGCTCCTTGCTGAGCCCTTAAGGAGATTTCATAGATTAAAGCTGCAGCGGCCAAAGCACTGATGGGTAGGACCAAATTGGACGCCAAAAATCCATTCTCTAACAAGCTGGCACCAAGCCCCGCCCCAAAAATGAGCGCGGGCAACACCGACAACACCTCAGCGGCCGTACGGCTCTTAGGGAAATTGTCGAGACGAACGCTAATTTGGCGTAATGCGAAGAATACGGTCAACGCTAATACGGTCAGCAAAAACAGATCCGGCGAATATAACCAAATACTACGACCCAACAGAACTGCCATGGGCAAGTATTGTAGCACCAGGGCCATCATGCCTTCGTGAGTTTTTGCAGAGATATCACGTTGCGCCGTTTTGCCATTTAGGAAAAGTGCGACCAGGCTCAACCCAATCACCAACGCGCCGACCAAATGGGGATCGCGAAGTGGGATCAATAATGCAGCGTTACTGGCCAGGTAGAGCCCGGCTAATCTTCTCGACATACTACGGGACAACACCCGAAACCCAACCAAGACCACCGGCAGTAACGCGATCAGAGCGCCACCAGTAATCAATAGCGCTGTTGAGAAGCTATCCACCGACCAGGCAACGTAGCCGGGATAGTCCACCGCCGACGCCACTGGAGTTTGGGAGAAAATGAACGCCCCAAGGATGGCAAAGTTCGCCGGTACGGCGACTAGTGCCAGAGTCAGCAGCAACCGCGCCCCTTTGCCTTCTTTGAGCCAGTGACCGCTGGCCAAACCGATGGCCGCCATGGCGCCGGTATGCCCCAGCATTAGGACATAACGAAACACATCGTTGCCGCTTTGCCAGCCCTTGACCAAAAAACTATACATGGCGACGAGCAGCGCCGTTGTACCGAGAATGCGTAACAGGGTCGGTAACTTCTTCATCAGCTCTGCCACGTTCGAACTATCAGCGTTGTCGACGGCATTGGCCCAAGTTTTCATATCTGTGCTCATGGTATTACTCCTTCGCCATCAATGCGGCCAATTCATCGCGCAGCGCGTGTTGGTTTTCTAGATTGGAGAACTCGCGATCCAAAGGGTCTATCACCTCGTCGCAATCCACCGCCATTTCTTCCTGGGTAATCTTGATCTCCCAACGATCAAAGCTGTCCTCCATCTGACGTAGAGAATTATCCCCAGCTTCATTAACGGCATTTAACGCCTCCGTGGTCGACTGACGGGCGCGCATGAGGGTGTGTCGCTGGCTCATTTCCGCTATGCGCTCCTCCCCTTGCGCCACATCCCGCGCCAACTTTTCAGCGATCAGCTGGTAGTGCTGCTGGCTTTGCTCTAATTTCCGCGCTTGGCGGCGACACTGTTGACGACGGTGTACGCACTCAAGCGCCTTGCCCTCATCGGTCTTGGCGGCTTCGACCGCTCGTTCGCCCCAACGCTGTTCATCCTCGTAGCGCGCCTGGATTTGCTTTTTGAGCTTGGCCTCTTCACGGCGTACGTGAGCCAGCCTCACCTTCGCTTCGGCCACTTTTTTGCGTAACTCAGCGAGGGTGGCCTGAATGACGGCGTCGTGGTTTTCGATTTCACCCACTACACGGTCTATGTTTGATGTGATTGTGGCGGATAAACGTTTAATTATTGACATGACGGCTTGCCTCCGTTGTTTTTGTTTAAGTATGGAAATAGTGTTAACCAACGGCGCGTAAAAATAAACTATAATAGCAAAAGGTGCTTTTTATTAGACTGCTAGTATTTTTTTTATATACTTTTGATTACATTTAAACATGAGGTTGCTCCCATGGCCCAGGCACAAGCCGTCATCGCCACCCTGAAACAGGCCTTGAAGGCCGCCCGTCTCACCTACGCCGATGTCGCCCATGGATTGGGCATGAGTGAGGCCAACGTTAAACGCATGTTCGCTTCGGAGCGATTCAGCCTCGACCGGCTGGAAGCGGTCTGCCAACTGATTCACATGGATCTGACTGATCTATTTCAGCTCGTTGAGGCATCACGCCGACGCATCACTCAATTAACGGAGGAACAGGAACGCGAACTGGTGAGCGACGTAAAGCTGCTCCTGCTTGCCGTGTGTGTGCGCAACCACCTTAGTTATGAAGAGATCATCCGCAACTACGACATCCCGGAAACGGAGTGCATACGCTACCTCGTCAAATTAGACCGGCTGCACATCATCGACCTGCTACCGCGCAATCGAATCAAACTGCGCATTGACGAAAACTTCCGCTGGCGACCCAACGGCCCTATCGAACGCTTCTTCGAAAAGGAAGTGCAAAGCCAATTTCTAAAATCGGGATTTAATAGCGCCGGAAATATGCGCGTGTTTCTAGCAGGCTTGCTGAGTGAACGGTCACACGAGGCGTTCGCCAGGAAACTTATCGCGTTGGGAAATGAGTTCACAGAGCTACATCGGCAAGACAGCGATCTGCCCTTGGAAAAGCGCCGGAATATCGGCCTGCTCTTAGCCCTGCGGGAGTGGGAATTTACAGTGTTTAGGCCGTTCTTGCGTCAATCGCATCAGTAATACGATCACCCGCTAGATCATGCAAATGCGGTATGATTTTTACGATGCGAGCGCGATTCGAATTTACGGTCCATTTAGTGATCACTTTATTCGCTCTTCTAAAGCCCGGTGGCGTAAAAGCGATTGCTTCGGAAAACCTGATACTCAGGCAGCAACTCATCGTTGCTCAACGCGCAAGAAAACGTGCGCCCAACCTCAAAGCTTCCGATCGTTTTATATTTGGATTGCTTTGCTCCTTGATCAGTCTTTGTCGGCTACGCAAAATTGCAGTCGTCGTAAAACCGGGTACCTTGTTAAAACTGCATAACGCATTGGTGGATAGGAAGTATCGTCACCTCTATTCCAATAAAGTGAGCAAGAAACCGGGACGAACAATGAGCGGTCAGAAATATGAATTGTTTTTGAAGGCAGCCCAAATCCGCCAAACGAACACGCAACCCCTCTAAGAAACAATCAACGATTCGTTTCGCTCTGCCGCTGGAGTGTCTCGGCTTGTTCATAACGCCGAATGGCTTCGGGAAAGTCCCGTGCGACGCCCACGCCAGATTGATATAAACGTCCTAAATTATAATGTGCCGTGGCATACCCTTTGTCTGCTGCCATCGTATACAATTCTACCGCGTGTTCCGGATTCTTCGTCACGCCGTGTCCGTATTCGAATAATACAGCGAGATTGTTTTGTGCAGCCGCGTAACCCATATCCGCTGCGCGTTGATAATATT
The DNA here is from genome assembly GCA_945787615.1 of uncultured Chromatiaceae bacterium. Taxonomy (GTDB): domain Bacteria; phylum Pseudomonadota; class Gammaproteobacteria; order JAADHS01; family JAADHS01; genus CALZJI01. Next base: position 14,780 of record CALZJI010000260.1, read on the forward strand.
GAGCCGCTACGGACAGATCTTTCGCCACACCTTTGCCATTTTGGTACATTAATCCCATCGCTGTAATCGCTCTCTCATTCCCGCGGCCAACCAAAGGCTTCCAAACCCCCAGCGCCCGGTCGTAATCACCCCGCCGGTACGCATCGAAACCGATTTGATATGCGTGCTTTTCCGATATGTCCTGGCGAGCTGATTGAGCATTTTTAGAAAGTGCACAACCCGTTACCTGCAATAGGCTAGAAAACACAAAAGCCAGAATAAAGGTTTTTGCACCCGATCGATAGCGCTTCATAACGTGAACCCCAGAAATTCAAGCCTATTGAGGTTATCGTCAGCCTTCCGAGTCCGCTTGAGCACTTTTTTGCCGCAATTATCCCAGCTACAGACACCTTGTAGTGACCGTTTCCGAGACCAATCGAAGTCGACGTTCCTGCGCTAACTACCTAATAAATAAGGAAAAATTTTGACCGACCCGTTGCATTAAGCAACTACTCAAAAAAACTACGTTTTTCAAGCATCGCGACTCAACTCCTGCTCGCTATTGATCCTGGCCAAGCAGCGGATGATTTGAGTCCGGACAATCTTTAACCCGCATTTCGGTTCTGTCGCAAACAGTTCCTCCGGCCAAGAAGAGTTTACGCCTAAGCAGACACTCAACGTGCTAAGGGATAGACGAGATCCGCAGGCGATGTGTAGTCGTCTACGATCTTTCTCATCTGCCGTTTCTTGAGCATTCTACCGAGTTCAATTCCAGCCAGTGTCGCTTGAGCACATATGAAGTTCTTGAATCCCCAACATCGGGCGAGTGATGCGTTTGATAAAACGATGAGTCTGCTCAATGACATTATTGAGGTACGTGCATTGCCGGACCTTGATTCGCGTGTTGTTCTCTTGATCGTAGCGTTCGATACTCGCTTTATTGGCGCCGCTCTTGTCAATATTAACTACGCCTGGCTCGCCATTGCGTCCAATCGGTTTTCGAAGAGAACGCAAAGCGGCTTTCTTATCCGGCACTGAATAGGCTCGTCGTTGGCCGCTGGGACGTTGTTAGGAACTAATACTCGGTTACCCACGCCCTGATGATTTTGTTCGGCATGGTAGTGCGCCATGTACTCGTTAAGCACGCAGCGCAATGATCGCTTTTCTCCGCGATAAGCTTTCGGTGCCAGGCAAGAAGGGTATCCGTGGTAACGAGCGTTTCGATTTCATCAGGCAAATGCCGGCCAACGACCTTGGCCGTTACGGAACTCGCGTTAAATTA
>CALZJI010000261.1 GCA_945787615.1 uncultured Chromatiaceae bacterium
CCTTGGTTTGCTTGTCCGACTACGGTCCGACACTTTTGGCAACCGCCATGGTACGGACCCGTATGCCTGGTGGTGTGGGAGGGAGGGGGATCAAAACCCCCTTCCTATCCCTCTTATGCGTGATTTTCATTAAGAGCTACAATTTCTTCCACGACAACTTCTCCAATTTTTCTTGAGCCTTCCATGAAAAAGCCTCTCGTTCCGACCTTGATTCTTTTTCGGTGCACTTGTTCTTTCATTTCTTCTACTAGCACCCACATAGACGCCTTGCCTGATAATGAAATTGGGGTATCCTCGCCATTAACAGGAGAACCATTTTCATTTAGAAACTCTGGATGAATCATGTAGATTCCGTCTTCTTGAGGGTCATCACCCTCATACATAAAACCACAGCGCAGATGCTGGAACGTAACTTTTCTTCCACCTTCTTGAGGTGAATATAGTTTATAGCTGACTATAAAGTCTTCTCTGTGATTTCTTATTTCTCTATATGTCTTCATGACGCAGTCACGGTAGGAACATTAGTTGCCTAATGCCCCCCGCAGAGATCCCCGCATGAAGTTTTCCCTCACGGGGCTCCTCGGTTGTACTCGCTTTCGCAGTCAACAAAGACACTTCCATTACCACCAAACCTTTGTTAATGCCGGCTTGGCGCGACACACCAATTCCGGTAAAAGGTTGTAACTCAGGTAATGCTTCAGTCTATCCCATGTAAAGCTCTTTCTACCGCTACGCCGATTCAGCCACTTATAGAGTAGCTCGGTCACGCAGTGTTCACGGCATAAAGAGCTGCCAGGTTGCCTACTACTCCAAAGTAATTGTAATGCCCGTGCAATTTAACTATCAACTTTTCAATCAACTGGCTTGTTTTCATATGCCTGTTCTCTTTGATATAAGCTTTGTAGTCTTGTCTTGATTTCTGCAGTCGCTTGCGATCCGTTCGCCTAAAGAGCCGTGGCTTCCCTTTGCTATCCAAGTCCCAGTAGAACTCAAAACTCAGAAAACTGAAATGATTCTTTTGGCCAGGTTCAAAGCGACTAAAACGCAACAGCTTGGTTTTATCTTCTGCTACTTCAAGATCGAATTTCTCCAACCGTTTGGGCAGCACTTTATAAAACCGTTCTGCATCGCTTTTGTATTGAAATGCACAAACAAAATCGTCGGCAAATCTGCA
>CALZJI010000262.1 GCA_945787615.1 uncultured Chromatiaceae bacterium
CCATCTCGGCTGGCTGCGTTGCAAAAACTTGAAAGATATTTATATTCCGGCGTTTTTGCGCCTTGCCAGGCGAGCGCCTCAATGCCCAAAATGTGAATTAATTTTGACGCGAGCCCTTAGCATCGATATTTAGACACGTAAGAATAAATGAGATAAATGGAGGTAAATGGGGTCAGCATCGATTTTCGAATGGTAGACCTAATACCTTATGTTAGCTCTGTGTCTGAATATCGATGCTGACCCCATTTATTCTTGATCCCATTTAGTCAGGATTTCTAGATCGGAGAAACGTTGCAAGGGTGGAGTCGAGGTTTTCGAATAAAAAAAAATGCCAGGAGCCCTCGCTGGCTCCTGGCAATATGGTTACTTCAACTCACTGTGACGTTGAGCTTGCTTTTATCAATTATAGTTTTTTACCAACCGTCTTGCGATCAACGCTCGTAAGCCATTTCATGGGCATAACGGCCTTTGGGAACGATGGTTCCTTGACGCGCCGTCATCCACATGTTCCACAGCCATACCAGATTACC
>CALZJI010000263.1 GCA_945787615.1 uncultured Chromatiaceae bacterium
AGATCAGGGTATACGAACAACCCAAGGAGGGCCTTAAGGCCGCGGAAAATAATAATTGTCCAAAATTGCGCCGGATTTTTGCTCAGATTCAAGGCGCGGCAAGTGGCGCATATTGAAATATATACCCGTGGCGTTTGATATTTAGGTTTTAAGATTGCGTCATATTCATTTCGTGGCTAGGCGAAATGACGAGGAATAGCCGGACTATTGCGAGGAGTTTCAACGCAGCCATGGAATGAAGAGGGCGTGCTATTGACACCCAAATCTCAAACGCCACGGGTATATGTGGGGACTGAACCTGTTCGATCCTATATTAGGAGTTCCGCGCACGTGGAAATCCGTGAGTGTATGAAGCGGATTAGGCGTGAATGTTTTTTTGATATGAGAACGCTCCGTACTGGTGAGTGAAGTGTGAACGACCATTTGACGAAAGTAAACGACTGTTGGAACACGATTGGAACGTGGGGTGATGCTGTACCTCGGTGTGAGAGATTAATAGACGCCCTACACTGTATAAACTGTGATGTTTATGCTGCTGCTGGAAGGCGTCTGTTAAATCGGAACGTACCGCAAGGATATCTCGAAGAATACGGGAAGCGGCTCTCTGCGCCAATTACGGAGAAGTCGGGAGCTGTTAACTCTTCCATCATATTTCGTATAGATGATAACTGGGTTGCGTTGCCTACCACGATGCTGGAAAGCGTGCTCGAGACGAGCGGCATTCACTCATTACCGCATAGTAAAAATCAGGTCATATTGGGCGTAGTTAACGTTGCCGGAGAACTCATGGTCTGTGTTTCTCTTCAGCGGCTCATCGGTCGGCCTGACCTCGACAGCGATAACGAAGATGTGCGGGATCGTGGTTTTAGGCGCAAGATTGTCATTACAGCAGACCATTGCCAATGGGTTTTCCCTGTTGACGAAGTATTGGGGATGCACCGTTTCACAGCAGGTGATGCCGAGAAGAGCCAACACTATAGCGGCATCATTGATAATAAATATGTGAAAGGTATTGTTAATTGGCAACAGAAGCCAGTGATTCACCTAGACGAAGATCGTTTAGCACGAACATTATCGGGTCTTCGAATATAATGAGCGCCGACGGACGTCTTAGTTCGGATATGTCAATGGTGGAATTGTTCCGCATTGAAGTGGAACAACAAGTGGCACTTTTAACGGAAGGTTTGTTAGCGTTAGAAAAGGAATCTAACGCCGATGAACACCTAACTTCGTTGATGCGAGCGGCTCATTCCATTAAAGGTGCAGCACGTTTGGTCGATCGGCCCGCGGTGGTGGAGTTAGCGCACCTCGTAGAAGAATTTTTTGTGGGGAGTCAAGTCGGAGGCTATACGCTCGAAGCGGATAAAGTCGACGTACTGTTCGAAGCCGTTGACCTAATTATGCGTATGGCCAAGGAGTCGGAAACTGACTCTCAATGGTTACGGCAGCACAAGATCCAGTTTGAGGGCGTGTTACAGGCATTACAGGATTTCTTGGGCGGCTCTAATGTAGCGTTACCTGATCGAGACGGGGATGAAAAAGAAGCTGTTCAAGTGGGTGTCATGCTTCATGACACGGTAAAGGGGATGCCACAACAAGACCAGCGTACATTGCGGATTTCAGCGCTACAGTTGGATAAATTAATGGCCTTAACCGGCGAGTTTATGGCGCATACCCGATGGCTAAGACCATACGTTGAAGCGCTGAGACGCTTGAAACGAGAACAATGGTCACTGGTTTCGGGTATGGAGGAGTTAAAAGAGTTACTGAGAGCGGAAGCGGCGAGCGAAGGTGTTATTCAGAGGTTCTCAACAATTCAACAACACGCCGCAGTATCCCGGGATATGATTGAGGAGCGTGTCGGCGAATTAGAAGCTTTTGATGTGCGTGCCGAGAGCCTTTCCAGCCGGCTGCGCGCGCAAGTTATCGCCAGTCGTATGCGTCCCATTAGAGACGGTGTACAGGGGTTGCCAAGAATAGTACGTGATGTGGCGCGGTCTCTGGGTAAGGATGTTGAGCTTGACATGGAAGGTCTGGATACGAGAGTCGATCGAGATATACTGGAACGGATCGAAGCACCATTAAGTCATTTATTAAATAATGCGCTTGACCACGGGCTCGAAACGGCGGCTGAGCGGATTAAGTCGGGTAAACCCGAAACGGGGAGGATAGAATTCGCCGCCTACCATAATGGTGGAATGCTCTACATTACGCTAATCGATGACGGCCGTGGTATTGATTTCGATGACTTGCGGCGAAAAATTATTGATAAAGGGCTAGTGAGAAAGGATGTTGCGGAACATTTTACGGATCAGGAGCTTACAGAGTTTTTGTTCTTGCCAGGGTTTACGACGAAAGCCGAGGTGACACCGTTATCAGGGCGTGGCGTCGGTTTGGATGTGGTGCGCGATGTGGTGCAAGAGATGCGCGGATCTGTCGAGGTCAGCTCAATAAAGGGGCAGGGAACGCAGTTTAAGCTGCGTTTGCCGTTAACCTTATCCGTTGTACCCGCGTTGCTCGTGGAAATAAATGGGGAACCGTACGGGTTTCCCTTGGCGCGTATCTACACAACGGCACGATTGGCCGTTACGGACGTTATCGAGCACAATGGTAGCCAGATCGTGATGCTCGACGGCGAGGAAATCGATTTGGTTTCTGCGGCGCAAGTTCTAGGGCTCGATGAAAGACCCTCGTCCTCACGGCTCGTTTCTATCCTGGTGCTCGGCGAAAGAGACGGACGGTTTGGGTTCGTGGTGGAGCGTCTATTGGTAGAGAGTGAACTCGTCGTCCAGGCGCTGCCGTCGCAACTTGGTAGAATACAAGATATTGGTGGGGCTGCGCTACTGGAAGATGGTTCGCCGGTGTTGATTATTGATGTCGACGACATTCTAACATCGGCTAAAAAGTTTGTTGGTACGAGAGGGCAAGCGCGGTTCACAACGGAGTCCGAGACCGCGGAGACTAAGAAAAACAAACGGGTTCTTGTCGTGGATGACTCTATCACGGTGCGCGAGATTGAAAGGAAACTCTTGGTTGGGGCGGGATATGATGTTGAAGTGGCAATCGATGGCATCGATGGCTGGAACGCTGTAAGAAACAGTGTATTCGACTTAGTGATTACGGATGTAGACATGCCACGCTTAAACGGATTACAGCTTGTAAGTATGATTAAACAGGATCCTGCGCTTGGAACCACGCCGGTGATGATTGTATCTTATAAAGACCGGCATGAAGACCAGGAGCGCGCTAGAAATAGCGGCGCCGACTTTTTTCTTGCCAAAGCAAACTTTCACGATGAAGCGTTACGTGAAGCGGTTGCAAAACTAATCGGTAGTTAGATATGAGGATAGCAATCGTCAATGATATGACTATGGCGGTGGAATGCTTGCGTCGAGCGGTCGCGGCGAGCCGGCACGACGTGGCATGGCTTGCCCGCGATGGTTTGGAGGCGTTAACGCGGAACAAGGAAGACAAACCCGACCTCATCCTTATGGACTTATTTATGCCAGTGATGGACGGCGTGGAAGCGACCCGCCGCATTATGGCGGAGGCGCCGTGTCCGATTGTGGTCGTAACGAGTAGTGTCGAAGATCACGCAGCGCGCGCCTTTGAGGCGATGGGGTATGGCGCTTTAGACGCGGTGAACACGCCAACTTTTGGGCTAGGAACGGGTATTCAAGGTACTGAAGCATTGCTGCAAAAAATCGACACGATTGAAAAACTAATAAAGTACGATTCCAGTGACGTTGTACCCTTTCCCACGTGGAAGGCTAAACAATCCGTCACTAATGCCGTTCCGCTCGTTGCGATAGGTGCGTCCTCTGGAGGGCCGCAAGTGCTTGCGGACGTTTTGTCACACTTACCCGCGACGTTTAATGCAGCGGTCGTTGTTGTTCAACATGTCGATGCTTTTTTCGCGGGTGAGCTCGCAGTGTGGCTGAACAATCATTGTCAAATAAAGGTACGCACGGCCCCCGCGGGACAGCTACCAACGGAGGGAGAGGTTCTCATCGCACAAACAAACGACCATCTCGTCTTAGACGAAATGGGGCGCTTAGACTACACACGTCATCCGGACGACTTGGTTTTTCGACCGTCGGTCGACGTATTTTTTAGCTCCGTTGCGCGATATTGGAAAGGAAGCGTGTTAGGCATGTTGTTAACAGGGATGGGCAGTGACGGGGCGCAAGGATTATTGAAGTTAAGGAAGAGCGGTCATTTCACCTTGGCTCAAGATAAAGCGAGCAGCGCCGTATACGGGATGCCAAAAGCGGCTGCAGAATCAGGCGCGGCGGCGAAAATATTGCCCATCGACGGACTTGCCGCTGAGATGTTGAGGTGGGAAAGGCAGAGTCTCCAGCACCGTGGGATAGTGGATAAATGACCCTATACGACGACAACGAACGCGTCTTTTCCAGCGAAGCAGAAGCGATTTCGCGTGTTTTACTTGTTGACGATCAGCTTATCGTTGCCGAGGCGTTCCGACGAATGTTCGACAATGAGGAAGATATTGAGCTGCACTATTGCTCAAGCCCGTTTGAAGCGGTTGCCGAAGCAGAGGATTACAAACCGACCGTCATTCTTCAAGACTTGGTTATGCCGGACATGGACGGACTAAGCTTGCTGACCTCATTTCGCGCAAATGCGCCAACGAAAGCCATTCCCATAATCGTGCTCTCCACGAGAGAAGATCCCAAAACCAAAAGTGAGGCGTTTTCGCGCGGAGCGAGTGATTACCTCGTCAAGTTTCCCGACCGAATCGAAGTGCTCGCCCGCATTCGTGCCCATTCTCGGAGTTATTTAGCGCAGCAGCAGCGCGATGAGGCGTTTCGAGAGCTGCATCGTCTTAAGGCTCAATTGGAGCGGAAGAATGCAGAACTCGAGGCGTTATCATGTAGCGATAGCCTCACCGGTGTATTAAACCGTCGAGGATTCGATGAATACCTGGCGAAAGAGTGGGTTAGAGCCATTCGCGACGCAACGGAACTTGGTTTACTGTTAATCGATGTTGATTTTTTTAAAAATTATAATGACAACTACGGTCATCAAGATGGTGACGAATGTTTGCGCCATGTCGCGCAGGCATTGGGTGCTGGATTGAAACGACGAAGTGACATCGTCGCCCGCTACGGTGGTGAAGAATTTGCCGTTATTCTGCCCAATACGGGCATTGAAGGTGGCGCCTTGATCGCCGAATCGTTACGGGCCGCTGTCGAGGCCCTACAAGTGCCTCATGGATTTTCCGAAGTGGCGGATTACGTGACCGTTAGCGTGGGTCTGGCAAGTGTCAAACCCGCACCCGGGCAAGTGCCTAAGCGGTTAATTGGTATGGCCGATAAAGCCCTGTACCAATCGAAAGACAACGGTCGAAATCGCTGTTGTCTCCTAAGCACCACAGATGAAGAGGAAAAGAAACAGACAACACGTGTCGGGAAAGCCTAAGAATTACACTATCGTAAATTAGCAGACCGCGAACCCGCCTTTCTCACCGGCGAGCGTAGCAAGGGCACGTCAGGCGTTGGAGACTCAGCGCGTGCGGACCGCGTGGTGGTCTAGCAACTTCTTCTATTGGCCCGGCCGGGGCGCGATAAAATATCTTAAGAGCAACGTTGATCTTGTTACTGCGGCTCGCGTTTTAATCGCGGTTGGATGCGGACCATTCTGACAGCGTTTTCGGTTGTTTGAACGATCTCAATGGGGTAGTTAGCGATAAGTAAGCTTGTACCGGTTTCGGGAATCGCTTCGAGGTATTCAGTGATGAGGCCGTTTAATGTCTTAGGGCCGTTGGTTGGTAAGTGCCAGTGCATGGTGCGATTCAATTCGCGGACGTTGGCTGCGCCGGTGACGAGGAACGAACCGTCCTCCTGCACATAAACATCGGGGCTCGTCATGGACGCATCTGTTGTGAACTCGCCGACGATTTCTTCGAGGATATCCTCTAATGTTACAAGGCCGTGAATGTCTCCGTATTCATCTACGACTAATCCTATGCGCCGTTTCTCTCGCTGGAAATTAAGAAGTTGACTGTTTAGGGGGGTACCTTCGGGTACGTAGTAAGGGTCTCTGGCGAGTTCTACCATGGTCTTGGTATTGAGCTCACCTAACGTAAGTTTATGAAGCACGTTGCGGACGTGCAAGATGCCAACGACATTGTTGATGTCCCCACGGAAAACAGGCAGTCGCGTATGTTGGCTGGTGGCGAGCAAATTGCTTATATCGTCCCATCGGTCATCGATATCGATGCCAATGATGTCGTTTCGCGGTATCATGATGTCTTCCACGGTCGCTTTCTCGAGGTCTAGGATGCCCAATAGCATCTGTTGATGTCTTCGAGGAATGAGTGCCCCTGCCTCGTTTACGACAGTACGTAATTCCTCACGGCTTAGTTGCTGCAAAGCGCTGTATTCTGGCCGGACTTTCAGCAGTCTAAGCAGGCTATTGGCGATCATGCTTATAGTCCAGACTACGGGGTAAGCTACCTTCAATAACGGTACGTAGATAAACGCTGCCGGGAAAGCGACACGCTCGGGGTGGAGAGCAGCCAAGGTTTTAGGCGTTACCTCTGCAAATATCAAGATCACTAACGTTAAAACCCCCGTCGCAATGGCAATTCCGGCTTCGCCGTACAAGCGTAGTGCAATTATCGTCGCCAATGACGACGCAAGTATATTGACGAAGTTATTACCCAAGAGGATCAGGCCGATTAGTCGATCGGGATGCGTTAGCAGCGCGTTCGCGCGAACGGCACCAGGGTGCTTCGCTTTTACGAGGTGCCTGAGTCGGTAGCGGTTTAAGCTCATCATTGCCGTTTCCGATGATGAGAAAAACGCAGAGAAAACGATTAGTAATAACAGCGCCCCAAAAAGGGTGCTTAAGGGTACCTCATCCATTCGAGAAGTCGCGACCCGGGGTGAAAAATACGCAAACGCGAACTAGTCGAAAATGCTCGGGTTTTTTGCGGTCCCTAACGTGGAATTTCATTGCGTGGGATATACCTGTTCGAAACACTGCTAACGTCCGAGCAATAGTTCAAGGACGAGTTTACTGCCGAAGTAGGCCAACAATAGAGAAACGAAACCGCTTAATGTCCAGCGGATTGCGGTGCGGCCGCGCCAGCCGAATCGCCAGCGTCCCCAGAGTACAGTTGCGAAAACAAACCACGCGAGGATGGCGAGTACGGTTTTGTGCACCATGTGCTGCGCGAACATGTCTTCGAGGAAAACGAATCCGGTAGCCAATGAGAGCGTTTGCAAAACGACGCCGAGGCCAATCATCTGAAACAGCAGGTGCTCCATGGTCTGGAGAGGCGGCAAGGCTCGGATGAAGCCACCGGGGCGCCGATTGCGAAGGTGGTAGTTTTGTATTGCAACCAATATCGCCTGAATAGCGGCAATGTTAAGTAGGCTAAAGGCGAGCACTGACGTTAAAACGTGGATATTAAGCCCGACCCGCATGTCGTCCAGATGAGCCTCGCTGGCGGGAAATACCAGAGACAGTACCATAGCGATGGCTGCGCTCGGTAGGAGGGCGATACCGAGATTCTCCACCGGCTTGGTTATGGCTGCGATAAGCAATAAAACAGCGATCAGCCAGGTGACAAACGAAAACGCGTTAAAGAAACTGAGATTGAGCCCCTGAACCGAGGCCAGGGTGGAATATAGAACTAAACCGTGCAGGGTAACTGCCCCCATACCCACGGCGATCGGGAGTCTTTTGTCGTGAGTGGCCGTCGCCCCGTGCGATAGCCGCACCCCTAAGCGGAATGCTACCCAAAAATAAAGAATAACGGCTGTTGCGCCAAAAAAAATAGTACTCATGTTTTTCGATGTTTGTACGATGTATGAATAATGGCATAACTATCCGGCTGGTTGAAGAGGGTAGACGTCACTAGCGAAAAATTGTTGTTAAATTTGGGACTTGTAGCCGGCACGCGTTGCTGGTAGCATCGCTACAGCGATAAATGCGGTGAAGATGTAGAGATGAACTTACGGGTATTGGGGTGCAGCGGAGGCATCGGATTGGAGCGCCGCACTACGTCGTTTCTGGTTGACACGGATATATTAATCGACTCCGGGAGTGGTGTGGGTGACCTTAGTTTGGACGAAATGGCCGCAATTCGCCACGTTTTTCTAACGCATTCTCACCTCGATCATATCACATTTCTGCCGTTGATGGTTGATAGCATATTTGACCGTATTGGCCCACCTGTTGTTGTTCATGCCCAACCCAAAACGCTAAAAGTGCTACAGGACCACATTTTTAATTGGGATATTTGGCCGGATTTCGCCAAGTTACCCACGCCCGAGAAACCGGTAATGTGTTACGAGGAGATGCTGCCGGGCACCGTTACAAACATCCAGGGTCGTGTCATCGAAATGATTCCCGTGAATCACATCGTGCCGGCCGTAGGCTATCGTGTGGAGGCTGCCAAGGGCGGCTCATTTGCATTCAGTGGCGATACGGCGACCAATGACACGTTCTGGGAGGCGCTTAACAAACACGACTCGCTTGATCTGCTCATCGTCGAAGCGGCGTTTGGCAACAAGGATGAAGAACTAAGCATAAAAGCAAGGCATTACTGCTCGAAAACCCTCGCGGCGGATGTTGTCAAGCTTCGTCATCGTCCCCCCATATACCTCTCCCATACGAAACCCGGCGAAGAAGCCACTATCTTTAACGAATGTACGCAGTTGTTAACGGGTTGGAATCTGAACGCCTTGAAAGGTAACGATCTGTTTGAACTGTAGTTGCCCCTACGCGCTAAAAAGATCTATCGTCCGCGCAGAGTCCCCATAATGTATGTTTTTAATCTATAATAGCTTTTTGTCTTAACCGTTTGTGTTTCGACACGCTGTGTGTGCAGCGTAGTCAATGTGTTTTGTCAGAGAATGAGATGTTATGTTTGAGAATCTTACCGATCGTTTGAGCGATACGATAAAACGACTTCGTGGCCAGGGTCGCCTCACGGAAGATAATATAAAAGACGCGCTTCGCGATGTGCGTATGGCGTTACTAGAAGCCGACGTCGCGTTACCGGTCGTGCGAACTTTTATCAATAGTGTGAAAGAGCGGGCTGTGGGTCAAGAGGTGTTGAAGAGCCTGACGCCGGGGCAAGCACTTGTCAAAGTGGTCCGTGACGAACTCATGGCGGTAATGGGTGAGGCGTGCGAGTCCTTGGATCTGTCGGTCACGCCGCCGGCAGTTGTGCTAATGGCTGGCTTGCAAGGGTCCGGTAAGACCACCAGTGTGGCGAAACTCGCTCGTTTTCTAAAAGAACGCCAGAAGAAAACGGTGTTGGTGGCAAGTTGTGATATTTATCGTCCTGCCGCTATTGATCAGCTCGAGACGCTGGCGAAAGAGGTCGGTGTTGAGTTTTTTCCGAGTAATGCGTCTCAAAGCGCGGTTTCCATAGCGCATGGGGCCATCGACCACGCCAAAAAACGTATTCTCGACGTCGTAATTGTCGATACGGCCGGTCGGTTGCATATCGACGATGAGATGATGGCGGAAATTAAAGATGTTCATTCGGCTATAGAGCCGGTGGAAACCTTGTTTGTTGTTGACAGTATGACGGGGCAGGACGCAGCGAACACAGCAAAGGCCTTTAATGACACCCTACCCCTAACGGGGGTTGTTCTAACTAAGACGGACGGTGACGCCCGCGGCGGGGCGGCGTTGTCGATTCGACAGATCACCGGAAAGCCTATTAAGTTCCTAGGGATCGGCGAAAAAACCAACGCGCTAGAGGCTTTTCACCCCGATCGCGTGGCCTCGCGAATTTTGGGAATGGGCGACGTGCTTAGCTTGGTAGAAGAGGCGGAGCGGACTGTCGATCGCAAGGAGGCGGAGAAGCTCGCGTCTAAACTCCATAAAGGAAAGGGATTTAATCTCGAGGATTTTCGCACACAGATTCAACAGATGCAGAAAATGGGCGGCGTCACTAGCCTAATGGACAAGATGCCGGGCATGGGTAATGTTCCGGATGAGGTCAAAAACCAGGTGGATGATAAAGGGATGGGTCGATTAGAGGCGATCATTAACTCGATGACGCCTCACGAACGTCAATTTCCTCATATAATAAAAGGTTCTAGGAAGCGACGTATTGCAGCCGGCTCCGGCACCCAGGTCCAAGATGTAAACCGGTTGTTAAAACAGTTTACCCAGATGCAGAAGATGATGAAAAAAATGTCGAAAGGGGGCTTGGGCAAAATGTTAAAGGGACTCAAGGGAGGTATGCCTCCTAAGCTGCCGTTTTAGCGCGTGCGAAAATGGTACTTTGTCACTGAAGGGGGTAGCGCTTTCCGCTGATTGGCATATCTCGGATTACCCATAGGGTGGGCGGAAACGGCCGGTCTGGGTCTAAGTATGTTAGAAGCCGAACATTCTGGGTTCGGGCAGATTTGTCACAAACGCGGACGAAAATTGGTGGGTAAACAGCCAACAACGGCGTTAAGACAAAATAACCCTTGACGAAATCTGGAAACGGTTAAGCTCGCGTTCGCCGCAGAACTGGCGATATCTCTTTCGTCAAACAGATCCGATAATTGGCCGGATTGCACGCTTTTCCTCGACTCGTATGTCCTACCTGTGCTCGACTCGACATGGTCCGCGACAATTATAAAGAAATTTTGCACTTCGTTAAGATCGAATCCGACATTACGCAGCGCACTATAGAGAACGATTCTATTTTGGTTCAGCGTGTTCGCTAAGTTAAGCATATAGCGTTTACTCCTTTGCTGGCCTCGAACGTACGATGAGATCTCTTTCGTCCACAACTCTAATTTAAGATATCGGTTGAAGTGAAAACTCGCAAGCCACCACCGAAATTTTTAACAATTGTTAACAAATTTTGGGGCGTGCTCCAGGACGACCGGATCTCGTTAGAAATGCCGGCTACGGTTCGCTGCACTGGAGGGTTATCCTCGAAGATCCTCGCAGAACTGGGCCTTAATTTTTTCTGCCTCTCGTCTGCTACTGTACAGAGCATGAACACAGTCGCCGTCGAGTTGTTGTCCGGCTTGGTGTCTGAGCAGGCCAAAAGCTTCATCGTTGCTCCACGCGTCTTTATAGGGGCGACGACTCGTTAAGGCGTCGAATCGGTCGGCCACTGCGATGATACGCGCTTCGATAGGGATATCCGTGCCTTTTAATCCGTAGGGGTAACCTCGCCCATCCACGGTTTCATGGTGGAGCACGACAATGTTTCGTAACACGTCGATATGGGGTGTTGAGTCCAGTCCAAAGTCTTCCAACATACCGTTAACGATTTTCTCACCAATGAGCGTATGCGTTTTCATAATGTCATATTCGAAGTCGGTGAGTTTCGCCCGTTTTAACAAAATGTCGTCTGGGATACCGATTTTTCCCACGTCGTGCAGTGGGGCGAACAAAAATATGTTTTCGATGTGTTCGTCGTTCAAGTTAAACTTCGGTGCTAAGGTTCTCGCGATAAGCCGAGAGTAACGCGCCATACGTTCGAGATGGGCTCCTGTCTCAAGATCCCGGTGCGCGGTAATACGTCGTATCGTGTTTATCGCCGCCAGCATCGTGTGGACTGTTGAATATTCTTGCGCGATTGTTAATGATACGAGGTGGCTGAAAACGTCCAAGTGGTAAAGAACCTGCTCATTGAACACATTCTTTCGGTAAGAGTTAAAAAAAACGAACCCAAAGAACGTATCGCTCACGTACATGGGCACGGTATAGCTTGAGCCGTAACCTTGCGCAGATATTTTTTTTGCGTGCTCTTGGGGCGCGTTCGCAAATACGGCTAGATCGTTGACAACTCGCGGTCTACGCTGGTTGACGATTTCTTGAAGTGACCGCGACGCGCTGAGTTTTGCTTGGTAGTTGGGTAACGGATTGTCGTTCCCGCTACTATGAATAAACGTCTTAAGAAGATCTGTTTTCGGATCGTAGATCGCGACGGCGATGCGGTCTATAAAGCCGATATGCTCCTGTAGTACCTGATGTAGGTTATAGAGTTTTAACGAGAGAGAAGCCTTGCCTCGTAGGGCATTCAAGGCGTCATCACGGTTGTAGAAAACTTGTTCCGCGTGATTTTCAGCAGACATATAGGAGCCCCGTTGTTAAATTATCTTGTTATCGGTTTATGTGTCGGTTGGACGCGTTGATTTGTTGAGCTGTTTTTTTGGCATTTAAAATAATGAGATAATCGGCTAGCCCGTATTTCTCACAGGAACCTGTGATAATCGCGTAGGCGAATGGCTTGCGCTGTGGCGTTAGCTTGTTTGAAATGTGTGAACCATGTAGCGATGGCGCCTATGGGCTATCGACGAAACGAGAATAGAAAAAGGTCGTATCGACAAAAGTAAAAAACACAAGGTGTTCAGGGAGAATGTTTGGGAATGACGTGCCATCGAGGCGCTAATATACACTTAAATAACAAGGGTTATATCGAGCAAAGCGCTCCCTATCATCGCGTTAGCCCGTCAATAACGGTGGTAACGCTACCGCGTTTAAGGGCTTATGTAAGGAGGAGGGGTTACCGGCGATTGAGTTTTCCCAAGAATTTTCGTAAAATGCATCGATTTTTCCGGGTGCTGTGGTATCCGGATGAAGAGGAAGCAACAACAAGGGGTCTTTGTCAAGCATGGTTACCATTCGTCTATCACGGGGCGGCGCGAAAAAAAAGCCGTTCTATCATGTCGTTGTAACTGATTCTCGTAATCGACGGGACGGCCGATATATCGAACGGCTTGGTTTTTTCAACCCTGTCGCGCAGGGCCAGGAGGAAAGGCTGCGATTGAACGGTGAACGGATTGAGTATTGGTTGTCCCACGGCGCTAAGGCTTCTGACCGCGTCGCACAGCTCATTAAGCAAAACCGCGTCTAAGTCTCTCTGCCTGGCTATGCCGGCATCGCGCCGACACCGATTTACTTGCGTACTGCTTTAGCAGCGGCACTGAACACTAATCTTATGGGATCCGGCGAGCGGCGTATTCTAGTCGGACGGATAAGCTGTGTACACGGCTTGAGGGGGTGGGTAAAGGTCTATTCTTATACCGATCCCCGTGAGAACATTGTGAGTTATTCGCCGTGGCAACTTAAAACGAATAACGACTGGGTTAATTATCACGTCGTAACGGGTCGCCGCCACGGTAAATCTGTCATCGTAAAATTAGCGACCGTTGAAGATCGCGACGACGCGGAAAATTTACGCGGTGCTGAGATTGCGATATGGCGCGATCAATTAGCAAACGTGTCGGGTGAAGAATATTATTGGACAGACCTAGAAGGTCTTGAAGTAGTCACAACTGAAGGTATATCGCTGGGTCGTGTAGACCACTTGATGGAAACCGGCGCCAATGACGTTCTGGTGGTTAAAGGCGATCGAGAAAGACTAATTCCTTTTATTCGTAGCGACGTCATCGTTGCAGTTCGATGGGAGAGCGGCGTTATAGAGGTTGCCTGGGATCCTGATTTTTGATCGGCGGCTAAGTGGACAGTGCACGTTCCTATACACCAATGGATGATAGGCGCGCGGTAGCTCCCCAAGTGGGAAATGATGCGATTCGATGTCATAACACTGTTCCCCCGAATGCTCGCGGCGATGACGGAAGAGGGGGTGACGAGCCGGGCTATAAAAAGCGGGCAAGTACAGCTTTACTGTTGGAATCCACGCGATTATACCCGTGATCGACATCGAACCGTGGACGATCGTCCCTATGGCGGGGGGCCGGGCATGGTCATGAAGCTAGAGCCTTTAGGCGACGCCATATCCGCGGCAAAAAAAGCCGGAGGCGCATCTGCTGAGACGAGGGTGATTTGCCTTTCACCGCAAGGGCGTCGCTTGGATCAAGTTGGTGTGAGGAGGCTAGCGGAATACCCGCGATTAATCTTGGTCTCGGGACGCTACGAAGGTGTTGATGAACGCGTCATTGATGCCTTCGTTGATGAGGAGTGGTCGATCGGTGACTACGTGTTGAGCGGCGGCGAATTAGCCGCGATGGTTGTGGTGGACGCCATTACTCGAACGTTGCCCGGCGTACTTGGGCACCCAGACTCGGCACAGCAGGATTCCTTTATGGACGGTTTATTGGATCACCCACATTATACTCGTCCAAAAGAAAGCGCGGTGGGTCGGGTACCGGAAGTTTTGTTGAGCGGGGACCACGAGGCAATTCATCGCTGGCGCCGTCAACAGGCGCTCGGACGCACCTGGCTAAGGCGAAGAGACTTACTGGCGAAGCTGTCGCTGAATTCCGAAGAGCAGAACTTGCTAGAGGAATACCAGGAGGAACTGCAAGCCAAGGATTCTTCCTGAGCGCGACCGACGGCTAACGCGAACGTGGGGTCGGTCAAGCGTTGTCTAAGTTTGAATAGGTATTAAACACATAGTGATGAGTGCGGGGAGTTAACAATGAGTACTATTATTCAGCAAATCGAGGCCGAACAACTGAAAAAGGATGTGCCGGAATTCGGTGCCGGAGATACTGTCGTCGTTCAGGTGAAAGTAAAAGAGGGGAACCGTGAACGGTTGCAGGCGTTCGAGGGCGTAGTGATTGCGAAGCGAAACCGCGGTCTAAATTCTGCCTTTACGGTACGTAAGATCTCCCACGGGGAAGGCGTGGAGCGCGTATTTCAAACGCACAGCCCAGCAATACAAAGCATCAAAGTTAAGCGCCGCGGCGCGGTTAGGCGGGCCAAACTTTATTATCTCCGCGCATTGCAGGGGAAGGCCGCGCGTATCAAAGAAAAGCTGTAGAGACGTTATCACGGCGATGTCAGGGTGCACTCCCCCGTACCCTGACAGACTTTCTTCGTCTATAACTCTTCCACTCAAATCTGCGCAATGCCGCACTGTAGGTTGCGCCTATTCAGCTCGCCGCGACTTGGCCGTACAGACTCCGAGGTTGTCCTTTTTTCGGGCTCCCGAAGGAGGCCATCGAAACCGTTACTTGATTCATCGATATTATGCTGGATGGTTGCGCTCCGTCTTAACTCAAGACGACCGCTCGGAATGCACTGTCGGCGACGGAGTTGGTCTAACTTAATTGGCCGGGAATCGCTTTTAAGTCACGGTATTTTTTCCACCAAGTGTGTGGTTTAAGCAGCGTCTGAGCGATTTGATACAACGTATCGAGAAAAATGCTAGGATTTAGTGATGATCGGCCATTTTTAGGTCCCTTTCGTTAGGGGAGCCCTGAATTTCCGCAATTTACGAGGCGTTTAAGGTTGATAAAGAAATGGAATTCGATGCGGTTGTGAATACCCCAGTTGCCGGGTTGGCAATTGGGGTAGAAGTAGATCTCAATTCCCGAGCGCTACGCCGGATCGATTTTTTGTCCGGAGCGGTCCGTAGTAAAAACGTACCGGAACCATTTGCGGAAGAAGTTGTCAGCCAATTAATAGGGTATTTTAAGGACCCTTACAACCCACTGACGATACCGCTAGAAGTCGTGGGAACGCCGTTTCAGCGCCGCGTATGGCGAGCGATACAGGGTATCCCGGTAGGGGCCACCGTTTACTATGGCGATTTGGCGCGACGGTTTAACACCAGCCCACGAGCCGTGGGCGGTGCCTGCCGAGTGAATCGACTACCTTTAGTAATACCGTGCCACCGAGTCGTTGGCCGAAGCGGCCTGGGTGGATTTGCTGGCGACGTTAGCGGGAAACGCCTCGCTTTGAAGCGGTGGTTGTTAGAGCATGAGCACGGACGCTGCTGAGCACTCGGAACGGGTGAACAATGCGAGCTGCGTTGGGCGATTGTGTCGGGTGATGCATGGGAGAGGTTCTGAGTACCGCGGACGAAGCGTTAATCGAAACATTTGCGGACGCTTTGTGGATGGAACGTGGTTTAAGCGAAAACACACTTGCCGCGTACCGGACAGATCTTACACTCCTGGGTGGGTGGCTTGCGAGTCAGTCAAAGTCGTTAGCGGTTGCCCAGCGAGCGGACTTATTGGGTTATTTAGCACAACGGGTCCAACGAGGCGCGAGCCCTCGTTCCACGGCACGGCTGCTATCGAGCATGCGTTGTTTTTATCGATACCTGGTTCGTGAGAACCAGTTGGTCGAGGATCCTACGGCGCTGATAGAGTCGCCTAAACTGGGTCGCCCCCTGCCAGATACGTTAACGGAGGGGGATGTGGAAGGCTTACTTGCGGCGCCGGATTGTGGGACCGCGTTGGGGGAGCGCGATCGGGCTATGTTGGAGGTGCTCTATGCCTGTGGACTACGGGTGTCAGAGTTAATCACCTTAGAGGTGGACCGTGTTAACTTACGCCAAGGTATTGCACGCGTTGTGGGCAAAGGCGAAAAGGAACGATTGGTGCCCATGGGCGAGACATGCATTGAGTGGTTGGGCCGTTATATAGAAGGTGCCAGGTCGGTTTTGATGAAGGGAAGTCACTCGCCTTATTTGTTTATCACACGGCGAGGTGAGCCCATGACAAGACAGGGATTTTGGCACATCGTTAAACGCTACGCCAAGCAAGCGGGAATCGATAAAGCCCTTTCACCCCATACGTTGCGCCATGCGTTTGCGACACACTTACTTAACCACGGCGCCGACCTGCGAGTACTGCAGCTATTACTTGGCCATAGTAGCGTGTCGACGACGCAGATTTATACCCATGTTGCGCAGGAAAGGCTTAAACAAATCCACGCGAAACATCACCCCCGAGGGTAGTTGTTATGTTTAGGACGTAACCGATAGATTGTAGATAAATTGAGGCCGTAGAGGTCCTTCCTAGCACGGCAGGCAGACACGGTGAACATGTAGTGAACCTATATAGAGAGACCCGACATGAGAATGATTCCCGCTCTTTTCCTTCTTCTGGCTTTCTTCGTCCAGGGATACACCGTACTCGCAGCCGACGCCAGCGCAAAGGCTGATGAGTTCGCTGAAATCAACAAGCTTATCTCGGGATTCGGGCCGAACTTGAAGGCCGACAGCATTAAACCCGTTTCGTTACCCCCTCTTTATGAAGTGGTGCTGGGCGCGGACGTTTTTTACGTAACAAAAGATGGCCGTTACATGCTCCAAGGCGATGTCGTTGATCTCCGCGAGAGAGTTAATCTTACCGAGGAGACGCGCGCGAAGGGTCGGCTGCAGCTCGTAAACGGTATCGATGAGCGATCGATGATTGTCTTTGCCCCGGAAGAGACAAAGCACGTAGTGACCGTTTTTACCGATATAGACTGCCCGTATTGTCGGAAAATGCATGATGAAATGGCGGCCTACAACCGGCTAGGTATTGAGATTCGGTATATGGCATTTCCTCGCGCCGGTATCGGCTCCGAGTCTTTTCATAAGGCCGTTGCGGCGTGGTGTGCCAACGACCGGCAAGCAGCGATGACGGCGGCGAAAGCGGGTCAGCGCGTCAAGAAAGAGAAGGCAGACTGTGAAGATCCTGTTGCCGAGCACTTAAGTATGGTGAAAACGCTAGGTCTCACGGGAACACCCGCCTTAATCCTTGAGAACGGTACGCTCATCCCGGGTTACGTGCCAGCAGAACGTCTGCTGGGTATTATCGAAGAAAGTAAAATGAATTGACGCTTAAGGGCCGCGGAAAAAAAATAATTATCCAACCTTGCTAATCTTTTTGCTCAGCTTCTGCGTTACGGCAACTGTTGCATATTTCAATATGCGCCACTTGCCGCGCCTTGAATCTAAGCATAAATCCGGCGCAATTTATGGATAATTATTATTTTCCGCGGCCCTAAATTCCCAAGGTCAAGCGTGATTGCCCGGATTTGGTAAAAAATTCGGGCAGTCACGCTGCAATCGGGTCGGAGGCGGCTCAGGTATTATCCCACCATCACGGAAGGCGGATTTCGCATGTTCGGTGTGTCTGTAAAACTCGTCACGGCAAGTGAGCGAGTAAACGTTCCGCAGCGAATTTGCTGATGTGTCGCCCCGATTGGGTACCGGACACTGCCTAATAGAAGCGGCCTGGGTCGCTGGTGTTCGTTGGGAATTGCGCTTCGATCGCAGCTTAGGGTCGCGGAAATAAATAATTGTCCAAAGATTGCGCCGGATTTTGGCTCAGATTCAAGGGGCGGCAAGGGGTGCATAATCGCTTTATGTAACCCTTTGCCGCAATACAGAAGCTGGGCTAAAAGACAAGCACGATTGGATGATTATTTGTTTCCGCGGCCTTAAGCTTGCTGCTGCGGTGCTATGGAGCTTCTCCTTCAATCACAACATGCTCGCCGCGTTAGGCGTTATCCGCTTCTCAGCATTTCCTGCAATCGAGCCCCATCCAATGTGGCATAACCTCTGTCATCGTTGTCGAAGTAACAGTAAACGGCTTTCTTTTGCTGGCGCCATATCGCGAAGTCGTGTGCCCAACCGGCCAACGTGTCGTCATTGTATTGTCCTTGGTAAGGGCCGTTAGGTCCGTGAAGCCGGATGTATACCAGGTTTGTCGTCATCTTCTTGGGTGAAAGCTTTCGATCTAGGTCAAAAATACAAAAGGATACTGAATGTTCCGCAAGTTGGTCGTATACCTCTTGAACGTGCCAACTCGGATCGCGAAATTCAATCGCGTAGCGGTGTTCCTTGGGCAGTACTCTCAGGAATTCGTTTAGGCGCTCTACGTTGATATGCCAACGAGGCGGTAACTGAAATAAGACGGGTCCCAGTTTGTCTTCTAGAATCTCGGCCCGTTGTAGAAACCGGTTCAACGGCTTCTGCGGATCTTTAAGTTTTTTCATGTGCGTGATGTAGCGACTTGCCTTGACCGCAAAAACGAAATGTGGTGGAGTGGTCTCTCGCCACGCTTTAAACGCTGCCGCGGCCGGTAAATGATAGAAAGTGTTGTTCAATTCGACGGTTTGAAAGTGATTGGTGTAATAGCTCAGAAATTGATCAGAAGGAAGAGCGCTAGGATAGAACGGCCCTTTCCAATGTTGATAGGACCATCCTGACGTGCCGATGTGGATGTCTTTGTCGAGAGCCATCTCGTTACGACTTTGTCGCGTTTTCACGCCTTTTGTGGTATCCGAAATTGTCGCGGTGAGCGGATGATTATCCGCAATTCCTGGGCAAAACGCGCTACTTTCCTCGCGGGGGCGCGGCTTCCCATGCATGATCCTCGTAGTTTTTAAATTGTTCGTCATCCCGTTGGAGTAGTGCTTCCAATTCCGCTCGCAGTTGAATAGAACGAGATATATATTGAGCTTCGCCTTCGCGAAGTTTTGATAATTCCCTAATGGCTTCTTCATCATGGTACTTAAAAGTCCGCCCGGCCCGTACCGCTTGATAGGCACGAAAACCGAGGCAACGCAATGCTTCGACGCCCGCATCCAAGCCGGCACCAAAGGTCTCGCGATGTACGAGTTGTACGCCTCGCCTGATCAGCTCGTAAGCGTCCACGCGTCCACGGGCTCGAGCGATGATGCGGAGGTCTGGAAAGTTTTTTGAGACGTGGTCCGCAATTTTCATTACCTTCTCAGGGTCGCCGATAGCAATAACAAGTAGCTTAGCTTGCTCGATGCCGGCTGCGTGGAGTAGATCCGTTTGGCTCGCGTCCCCATAGAAGACTTTGTAGCCAAACTTTCTCAACAGCTCGATTTGGGTCGCATCATGGTCAAGCACCGTCGTATTGAATCCGTTGGCGTGCAATAATCGGCCGACGACTTGACCGAACCGCCCGAAGCCGGCGATGATCACAGGGTTGATGTCGTCTATGTTATCAGGTGTGTCCGCAGTGCGGCTCACGTTAAGTCGAGGCTGGAGCAGTCGGTCGTGCACAACGATAAGTATCGGAGTGATCAACATGGAAATGGCGACCGTAAGAATCAGAGGGTCTACTATTTCGCTGGTTAAAACTTGGTTTTGGGTGGCAAACGCAAACAACACGAACGCGAACTCACCCCCTTGAGCGAGGGCAAAGGAAAATAGGAAATTGTCGGTGGTCGGCAAACGAAAGAGGAAACCGATCGCGATAAGCGTTATGAGTTTTACCGCGACGAGCGTTACAACGAGAGAGAAAATAAGTAACGGCTCGTTGAGGAGTAGCACGAAGTCGATGCTCGCACCAACTGAGATAAAAAATAAACCTAACAATAGACTCTTAAAGGGTTCGATGTTGGACTCAAGCTCATGTCGATATTCGCTGTCGGCCAATACGACGCCGGCAAGAAAAGCGCCCAAGGCCGGCGACAATCCAACCGCCTGCATCGCCAGCGCAATGCCAATAACCAGCACTAACGCCGCAGCCGTGAAGATTTCCCTTAAGCGACTTTTAGCGATAAAACGAAATATCGGTCGCATTAAAAAGTGCCCGCCAATGATAATGCCCGCGATAATAGCAAAGATGGCCAACGTTTGTTGCCAACCTTCCAATGCGACGCTTTCATGGGTTTGACGTAACGCTTCGATGCTCGCGCTTGGGTCATGTAGGGCAAGTAGCGGTAGCGCAGCCAATATTGGGATGACCGCGATATCTTGAAATAACAGTACGGAGAACGAAGACTGCCCGGCTTGAGTTTTGATAAGCCCCTTTTCGCTCAGCGTTTGCAGTACTATCGCCGTCGAAGACATCGCTAAGATCAAGCCTATGGCCACTGCGCTTTGCCATGACAGTCCCGCGACAACGCCTAACAAAGCGAGCACGACAGTCGTGGCCGTTAACTGTAGGCCACCCATGCCCAATATGGGCGTCCTCAACCGCCATAACAATGTTGGCTTAAGCTCCAAGCCAACGAGAAACAACATCATCACTACGCCAAATTCCGCAAAGTGCATGACATCGCTCTGATCGCCGACTAATTGGAAGACAAACGGCCCTATCAATACGCCCGCAATTAAATAGCCTAATACCGAGCCGAGGCCCAACCGTTTCGCCAACGGTACCGAGCAGACCGCAGCAACCAAGTAGATAAATGCTTGATATAGAAGGCCTCCGTCTTCCATCATTAATTGCCCCGGTGGTGATTTGATGGTGTGAGGTAATCGTTTAAGTAGTCGGTCTCGGCGAGGTGTTCTTCATCGAGCTTACCATCGCGCAACGCCTCGATAAGTGATCGGTAATCCTGCGCGTACGGTTCGATATCTTCATCACTGCTGAAACGATGTGATCCATGAACGATGAATGGCGGCAAATAGCTCATGCCACACAACACCGCTGTTTGTTCGAACGGTCTTAGAAACTCACGCATGGTATGGCGGTTATGTCCCTCTTGGCTATAACCGTGTAGACTCCCGCCAGTGCTGGTGACGGTTAGTAACTTTTTCCCGCGAAGCGCGGTTCCGGTGCGACCGTAAGCGAAACCGTATTCAAGCACGAGGTCTTGCCATTCTTTTAAAATCGCCGGTGAGCTGTACCAATAAAAAGGGTGTTGAAAAACAATAATATCGTGGTGAGCCAATAATCGTTGCTCTTGCTGCACATTAATATGAAGATCGGGATAACATTCGTAGAGATCATGAATAAGCACGTTGGACACGTTGCGTACGGCGTCTAGAAGCACTTTATTAACTTTAGAAGACTGCAAGGCCGGATGGGCAAACAGAATCAAAATATTTTTTCGCTCTCTCATATTATTATTGTTACTGTTGTTGCGCGGGAGCCAAATCACCGTCAATGCAATCGAGCCCGCTTGGGCGCCGTAAGTCTTCGTCAACGTGCTCGAAGTAATCGGATCATCACCCAATTGACATTGAGATTCGTCCCCCACATTCCGGCGTGACAACAAGCCCGACGCCGTCTATTTTAACATTCTGTTTATAAAGGTAAATGCGTGAGGAGCGGGTAAGGGCCACGGAAAAAAATAATTATCCAACCTTGCTTGTCTTTTTGCTCAGCTTCTGCGTTACGGCAAGTGTTGCATATTCCGATATGCGCCACTTGCCGCGCCTTAAATCTGAGCAGAAATCCGGCGCAATCTTTGGATAATTATTATTTTCCGCGGCCCTTACCCCCGCCGGATGCCCTCAACAACAGGCGCTAGTTACCTGCCACCGTAGCTGACCGCAGCCCAACAATAAGACACCCTCGCCCACCACGCCGCCGGGCTAACCGCTCGGGAGTTCTCAGATCTTACAAGTCTATTAAAGATTACGACCCCTCGGGCCGATGTATGGCCAATGAGAGCGGTAAAAACGCATCGCCAATAAAGGATTTTTTACATTCATACTTGAGCAAACAGAATGTTAATCGAGACATCCAAAGTCTTACTGGTGGATGACAGTAAGTCTATTATCCGGCTACTTAAAGAGCGAATCGACAAAACCATCTCGGTTGAAACCGTCGTCGCACACACCTGTGCGGACGCCAAGGCGTTAATCGAGCGAGACGCAAAAACCTTTTTTGTTGCGGTTCTTGATTTACACCTGCCAGATGCCCCTAACGGCGAGATCGTCGATTTCGTCCGCGAAAAAGGTATTCCGGTAATCGTACTCACCGGATCCCTCAGCGACGATCTGCGTGACCGCATGTTGGAAAAGAACGTTTTTGATTACGTTGTCAAACAACACTCCACCGAATTGAACTACGTCGCTCAGGCCGTCAAGCGAGTCTATAACAACCAGTTCGCAAAGATACTCATTGTCGACGATTCCATCACCCAACGACAATACCTGCATCGCCTGCTTGACATTCACAAGTTCCAGATCTTCGAGGCAAAAAATGGCGTCGACGCCTTGGAAGTGCTGGATCAAAATCCAGACATTACACTGGTGTTAACGGATTACAACATGCCAAAGATGGATGGCCTGGAACTCATTTCCCGCATACGACGACAATATAGCCGCAGCGAAATGTGTATTATCGGTTTTTCGCAACAAGGCTCGGGAGCGTTATCAGCGAAGCTGCTAAAAACCGGCGCCAACGACTTTATCACGCGGCCGTTTCTGCTGGAGGAGTTCTACGTGCGGCTTTCGCAGAACATAGACTTAATCGAACAAATACGTACGATTCGCGATTCTGCCAACAGAGACTATCTGACGGGCGTTTTTAATCGCAAATATCTGTTTGAGGCAGGCGACAACCTCTATGAGAACGCGAAACGCGGAAACATCCCTCTCGCGACGGCGATGGTAGATATCGATTTTTTCAAAAAAATCAACGACACTTACGGTCACTTCATGGGAGACCTCGCCATCAAAAAGGTGTGCCAAACGTTGAAGGATAGTTTTCGAAAGACCGACATCGTCGCCCGATACGGCGGAGAAGAATTTTGCGTGCTGGCTAATGTTGACGCAAAATTAGCCAAGTCCCTATTCGAAAGGGTTCGGCGACGTATCGAGGCATTAACCATTTCCCATGGCGAGGTATCCATCAAATTAACGGTAAGTATAGGCGTTACGCTAAAACTAGGTAAAGATCTAGAACAAATGCTAAGCCACGCCGACGCGCGTCTGTACCATGCCAAAGAATCGGGGCGAAACAACGTCGTAATCGACTAACCCGCATTTCTCACCAGATCTGGCTGCCCCCGCTTTGTCTTTGTTACCACGCGTTCTATCGAAAACGGTCTTTCCGCCTTGCCGTCCCTGCCCGATCCCTGGCCAGCCGCAATCGGATATCCACGGATCGGGAAGACGAGCCGGAATCTATGCGGAGATCACGCAAGAACTTAGGAAACAACGCCAACCCAGGGCGCTCCATAGCCCCCAAAGCCGGGCGGTTCACCCCGCTTGCCATTTTGTTGAAAGTGGTTTAGTAATAGCATAGTAACCCCCCAATAGCGTATCGTTTGACGATTTATGGGCACACTTCGTGGATCAAAAGCTTAACGTAGTCGAAATACGGGTTCTGGGCGCATTGATTGAGAAGGATCTCTCGACGCCGGATTATTATCCACTTTCGATTAATGCCTTAACCAATGCGTGTAACCAAAAGAATAACCGTGATCCGGTAATGTCACTCAGCGAGGCAGAAGTCCTTGACGCCGTAAACTCACTGATTACCAAACATATGGCACGCGCCCTGAGTATTCGGGGAAGCCGCGTCAAGAAGTATGCACACTCACTCTTCGATCGGCTTACGGAAAAGATGAATTTCACGAAAGAGGAACTTGCCATCTTGGGCGAGTTGATGTGCCGTGGTCCGCAAACACCGGGCGAGTTAAGGTCTCGCGCAGCGCGCATGCGCGAGTTTCAGAGCCTGGAAAAAGTGTTGGAGGTACTATGTAATTTGCGGGAACGCACGGACGGTCCTTACGTCATTGAGCTGCCTCGCCAAGCGGGTCGTCGCGAGGCGCGCTACGCACAGCTATTCTGCGAGGAGAGCGTGCCGCAGCCCCCATCACTCGAACCGCCTATCTCCTCCAACGTGGCAGGCAAAGAATCGCTGGAGCAACGGGTCGAAAAACTAGAAACCATGCTCGAAGCGCTTTGTGCCGAGATCGATGAACTAAAACGTGGCGCATCGACGAGCCATGACTAATTTTGATTCATCAGCGCGTATCAATTAATTTGAGAAAACCTAAACCTTTCCTAAAGACCACTTGACCCACCCAGCGTTTCGCCTCCAACCGATGAATCCGCATCGGCTGAACGTACAGCGTTCCTTTCGTATAAATTGGTACCGCCCGTAGCCATTTCTCGGTAACAGAAAGTGGCCATCTGTCGATACATGTTATATACCGACAAGGTCGCAAAAACCACACAAAATATTGTCAATACGCACCCGCGGACGACATGGTCGGTCAGGCAAAGACAAACTTGCTCACAAAGAGGTTCTAGAACCGAGATACCGATTCCAGGACAGACTCACGGCGACGACAGTCGGAATTCGGTTTGCGATGCTGTGTTTAAACCGCGCTTATGATCTGACATCAACGCGGTAAACGCATCACGAAAGCACGAAGGGATGGAAAATGAAACAACAGCCGCCTGAGACCAACGAAAGCGACCGTTTACAACGCATATTGCAGCTTTTCGGCGGTTTAAGCAAACAAGGCAACGCTGGCGATTCCCTGAGCCTGGTCCACTACAATCTAGCCCATCTTCTCGCTACCGTACCCACGGTGGTCTATACCTTAGCAGTGCAAGGCGATAGGCTGGTTCCTACGTGGATTAGCGAGAATGTGACGAGGATAACCGGTTACGCTCAATCCGATGCGCTCGCAGCCGGCTGGTGGGCTGAACACGTTCATCCGGATGACATCGCTGAGGCATCCGTGGCGATGCAAAACCTTTTTGATCATGGAACCCTAGAACACGAGTATCGGTTTAAACACAAAAGCGGCCATTACATTTGGATCCTGGATCAACTTCGACTTACCTGCGACGAGGCCGGTAAACCTACGTCGATAACCGGCGTATGGACAGACGTCACAGACGCTAAACATGCGCAACAACAGGTTTTAAGGTTCAAAGACGCTTTAGACAAGACACTTGACATGATTTTCATGTTCGAACCCCATCGTTTAGAACTTGTTTATGTAAACACGGGAGCTATGAAGTGTTTGGGCTATCAGAAGGATGAGCTTCTGAGCATGTCGGCGTGGACCTTAGAAGCTGAGGGAAGCGAGGGCGTCTTTCGCGATCGTATTGCGCCTATATTAAGAGGCGAGGCCACGTCTATGCAGCTAGAAACTGACTTCCTTCGCCAAGATAATACATCGCTTCCGGTAGAAATTTCTCTACAATTAGTGGGAAGATCACTCCAGGATGACGGCCTCTTCGTCGCTATTGTGCGCGATATAACCGAACGCAAGAAAGCCGACCGATTGAAAAGCGAATTCATTGCAACGGTGAGTCACGAACTTCGCACACCGTTAACCTCTATCATCGGGGCGCTGAGCCTCGCCTCAGACCTGTCGAGGGAATTGTCGCCACAAATTCACCAATTGCTCGAGATCGCAAATACCAATAGTCAACGACTAAACACGATTGTTGACGATTTATTAGATATGGAGAAACTCGCATCAGGAAATATGCGGTTCAACATGCTCTGGCAAGAACTCATGCCGTTGGTCAATCAAGCCATCGATAACAATCGCACCTATGCTATACAAAATAATGTATCTATGGCATTAATCGACAGCGCCGATGACGTCCTTGTAAATGTCGACGCCAACCGGTTCGCCCAGATCATGTCGAACTTGTTATCTAACGCGGCAAAGTTTTCACCGCCAAGCGCACGAATAGACGTTGCAACCAAATTGACCCATCACGGTACCGTCCGGATTGAAGTTATCGACCACGGCGAGGGTATCCCAAAAGAGTTTTGCGAAAAAATTTTTCAGAAATTTTCTCAAGCCTCGTCTAACGCCGCACGCCGTCGGAGCGGCACAGGCCTTGGGCTTAGCATTACTAAGGAACTCGTTGAAAACATGGGTGGAACCATCAGCTTTGAAACGGAGTTGGGTGTGGGGACGAAATTTTACCTGGAACTACCCGCAAAGTACCCCAACAATGCAGCCAGACAACCTTCCTGACGTGATTCTAATAAGGGCCGCGGAAAACAATAGTTACCCAAAGGCTGCGCCAGATTTTTGCTCAGATTCAAGGCGCGGCAAGTGGCGCATATTGGAATAAACAATTGCCGTAACTCAGAAGCTGAGCAAAAAGACAAGCAAGGTTGGATAATTATTTTTTTCCGTGGCCCTAAGGACCGCAGTGGTTGCCACAACGCATTCCTCTTACATAAGC
The DNA here is from genome assembly GCA_945787615.1 of uncultured Chromatiaceae bacterium. Taxonomy (GTDB): domain Bacteria; phylum Pseudomonadota; class Gammaproteobacteria; order JAADHS01; family JAADHS01; genus CALZJI01. Next base: position 26,576 of record CALZJI010000263.1, read on the forward strand.
CCCGGCCGCCTAGCAGAATAACTGCTGCAACTACGTCAAACAGCACCGGATAATCTGTATACATCCTCTTTTCCAGCCCATCAACGTTGACCCGGGATTCCGTCACACGCCATGCAGGCTTAAAAGTGAAGGGACCGTGCCGCAGAATTTGCACTATACTATCAATATACCCGTGGCGTTTGAGATTTAGGTGTTAAGAGTGCGTCATATTCATTTCGTGGCAAGGCGAAATGACGAGTAATAGCCGGACTATTGCGAGGAGTTTCAACGCAGCCATGGAATGA
>CALZJI010000264.1 GCA_945787615.1 uncultured Chromatiaceae bacterium
GAATCGGTTTCTCGCCATAATCCTGACAACCGAGAAAACCATACATATCGGGCTTTATCCAGTTGGGCAACGACAACTTCGGGTCTAAGCGGATGCGTCCCCCGACTGCATCGACGTCATATTCGCTAAGTGCGGTGTATAAAGCAATTAGCCAACGCGGACTCACTAGTATGTCATCATCTATAAAAGCGAAATAGGCGCCACTTGACTCTGTTACGCCGCGGTTTCTAGCATAATTTAAACCTTGCTCGCCTTCGAAGGCATATCTAACGGTAATGGGTAGTTCATAACTCAGTTTCGCTACAATCGCTTTGGTTTCGTCTGTCGAATTATTGTCAACCACGACGACTTCCCACGATAGATTGTCGACGCCTTGTTGTTCGGCGAGCTTTTCGAGGCAGATCGGAAGATTTTCGCCGCGATTGTAGGTGCAAATAATTACGCTAAAGTTCATTTCACTTGAAAACCGAGAAACTAATATCCAAGACGCGCAGCGGCGCGTGAACACCAATACCGAAGAGGGTACGAAAGCGGCATATCATTCGTTCCGAATTTTATCTTTCGTTTGAACTGCCAAAGGGTATCGCTTCCGTAAATTTCGATTCGTTTTAACGCGTAACGGTCGGAATGTGACCGATTGAACCCTGACCTAGTCGAGCATGCTGCTCGATATCCGAGTTCTTCAACCATATCTCGGGTTTCCGTATTATATAAACCATACGGGTATGCGAAGTAGTCGACCGTGTCTCCAAGTTGCTCTTCGAGGCGCAATCTACTGTCTCGGAGTTCATCGGTTAGTTGACCGACATCAAGTTCTGGTAGACGCGGATGGGTCAAGGTATGGCTGCCTATGCAGATTCCTTCTCGTTTTAGCTCCATAAGCTGCGCATGAGACAAAATATCGCGTCGAGGAAAACCTCTGGAGTACATCCAGTCGTTTTCGCCGTCTACGCGATCGGCAACCACGAACATTGTAGCCGGAATCTGGTACTTCGCGAGGATCGGCAAAACATTGGAAACCGTGGACGCAAAACCGTCATCGAACGTCACGACCACGCAATTATCGGGACATATCGCCGCTCCATCAAGGCAATCGACCAAATGTTCTAACGTGATAACATTGTATCCCGCCTCACGTAAACACCTCATTTGTGCTTCAAACCGGCTCACTTCGATACAATATTTCTCCTCGCGCTGCGAACGTGGCGTATCGACAATGTGATACATCAGAATGACTACGCGGTTCATCGGACTATTTTCTCGACGTCTACGACATACAATTGCCTGTCGCCATTGTGAACCGAATCGATACAAATTTGCGTCCCGTCTCGATTCCAGCGCGGATGGAGATCGCACCGAATCTCCCCCCACCATTTGGATTTTGGTGAGTATAATCGCGCCAAGTCTATTCTTCTGTTGTCCACCATGCGATATAACATGAGTGTTCTCATATCAAAACGGTCAGGATAGGTATCATTGAGCACCCAATTGCGGTCAGGGGAAAAACTGCAATGGCCATCTTCGGTTAGGATCTGATCGCCCACAACGACTCTCTGCCCATCGTGTATGTCACACAAAAGGAAACGGTTTCCGATGGCGGGTTCGCTGGCCCAGACAAGAATTTTACGCTCATCCAACCAGTCGTAATGAGATATCGTGTCGGTATCCAGTAGCAGACTTAGATCCGTTCCGTCGAGTTTCGCTGTATATAATCTTACCCTCCACCCCTTTTCACCAACTCGCCAGATGTGGAAAAACGCGAAGCGCTCGCCGTTAGGGCTAATTTGTATATGGTTGACCCAATGGTGAACGTCCTTCATGGATTCGACGGGCTGGGTGGCTGCCAGTTGTTGTAATGTCACAAGGAGCGTGGATTTTCCCGCCCTTAGGTCGATGCGGAAAATCCCATCGTCCTGCGGATGCAATTCTTCGGCATTAGGATCAGGAACACCAGCATATCCGTAGCCGGGGCGTTGCTCGTGGAGCCTAGAAAAGTTTAAGCTTAGCGCGCTTTGCCCGTCGGGTGTTACAGCATAAATGGGGCGATCGAAGACACTTTTCTCCCTACCCTCAGTATTTGCGACGACACCGACGAACACGCCACCACGGCGATCGTTGAAAACGATGAGATCTTCGTTCTGATCCGGATGCCACTGCAGCATTGATCCTTGTTGCCAGTTCCACGCCGAGGTTTGGCCAATGGGGACGAATGTTTTACCGTTGTCGAGGTCAATAACCCCAATGGTAGCCACATCATTGGCCGCAGGAGGCCGGTCATTGAAAGAAACTTCATGGGCAAGCAACAGCGTCCCGGCCGTATTCCACGGGGATTTGTCATAATAGCCAAAAAAATGATGATGCGGCCCTGTCGATATCGGTTGTACGCGTTCGCTTATACGTCCAAAATGGAGCCACCGGTAAAGCATCGAAAAACGCGCGCGACCCGTTGTTTCGGTCCATTGCTCCAAGCGGTTACGTATTCGCCACGGAACCCATGGATTGGCAAGTATTGCTTGTTTATAGATACCCATACGTCTCTCTTAAGCTTGCGTCATGCGTTTATCGGCACGATTTACCAGCAGCTGATACAAAGGTGAAGGAAGTAACGCGGGTAACAGATATTTAAGATCCTTGAATTCCCAGATGCGCGTCTTCAGAACCCTACGGAAAATTTTCTGCGCCGACGTTAAGTCGCGACGCCAGTAAGCATCATACCCCCGCCGCAACAGACCGCCATCGATATGTTGGCGTAACCTCGCACGAGGTATGTTGGCGACCACCTCGGGATGTGCGCGCACGAATTTCTTTTTCACTAACCAGACATTGTACGCTTGGCGCCACTGTTTAGATGTTATCTGCCCACTCTCGTGATGTCGATAGAAGGCCATCACTTTGTCAACTCGTTTTATCTGTCGCGTAACAGCGATCCGCAGCCAGAGGTCATAGTCCATACAGGTCGACCAATCGTTATCGAATCCACCGACCTCTTCGATAAGCCGTTTGCGCGTCAAGGCAGCATGAATTGGCCACGGTGCCGCTGACCGTAGAAATAACTCAAGTTTGTTCTCCGATTCATAATCAGGTGGGACATAGGGTGCTGCTCGCTTGCCCGGTAATCCGATGTTTTGCCATCCGCAATACGCGAGAGCAACGTCGTCCTGACTCAGCGCGCGATACATAGTATCGAGAAAGTCCACGCTCCAGTAGTCATCGGCATCGAGAAACGCTATGAATTCGCCATGGCTCTCAGCGATCCCACGATTTCGCGCCGGAAAGGGTCCCTGGTTTTGTTGTTCGATCAACCGGACCTTGGTGCCATAACCTTTCGCTATCTGTTTGGACTTATCGGTGGAGCCATCATCGATGATAATGAGCTCCGTATTGGTGTAGGTTTGCCGCAACACAGAATCGATAGCTTCACCGAGGTACTGCTCAGCATTGAAGCAAGGCATTACTATGGAGATTAAATCGTGGTTGCTCATAAGCTTGGTCTAACGCTCCGCATCGATGTGCGAAGTCTTTATTGTTTTTGCCGCGATGCACCCAGCGACGTTTGTTGTCGCGGGCTATTATACTTTATTCACCGCGTTGCATTCCACGGAACGCCGTCGAATTTGTACACCAACTCGCGCCTAGAGGGGGATCAATTTTCTAGCCTTGTTACCGCCATCCGGATCGTCGCTCGGAAGACGACCAAACCCAACCCGATTCGTAAGCCGTTCATAATTAACATGTCTACACGCGCTTTGCTCTATGCTGCCCTTGCGCCCTAAGGTATTCCATCTTTTAAATATGGGTATTTTCGTTCCCGGCATCGAATTGAAAAAAAATGTTAAAGTTATCAAAAAACACGACGCCGAGGACTGTTGCCTAGCGCTGTGCCGGATCACTGATTACCGTGTAGTGTAGCCTGCCCGCTGCAATGGGGACGCAATTCGCACTCGTAATGGAATCCTCGCATTGCATTGGCATCTCGGCTCGCCATAAACGAACCGACCTACGCGTGGCCGTTTAAAATGCGGAACGCAGAAAACGGCTTACGGGCCTATGCAGCAGGCGTTGCTAACAAATACGGAGGCCCCGGCTTCTTACGGAGAGAAATCATCAATGCATAAACTTGCATCTTCAAGCACATATCTCATAAACAAATACCTGATAGAGGGTGTCTTGGAGAAAGTGCCCTTATTAGGAAAAGAGATAAAAAATTATAAAAAACTCAACAGTATCGCGAGGGCGTGCGGATTTGAACCCGGCCATTTTTACAGCCCGATACCCTCGCGGCAAGACCTAAAAGAGAACGCCGACCGCGTCTTTTCCGACTCAGAACCACTGGATATCAAACTGAATATCGACGAACAACGGAACCTATTAGAAACGTTTAAGCGTCTTCACAACGATTTCCCGTACGACTTCATTAACGCCAGAGAGGATCCAAATCTCAGATACCGATGGGTCAACGGGTGCCAATACCGATACTCGGATGTTGTTTTTCTCTATAGTTTTATCCGCCACCTTCGACCAAAACGCATTGTAGAGGTAGGTTCTGGGGCCTCGTCCGCGGTCATGTTAGACGTAAACGATCTATTTTACGATTCATCCATTGAGACAGCCTTTATTGAGCCGTATCCAGAACGCCTGTATGGCTTCCTTAGAAATATTGACAGGGAGAAGTCTACGATCATAGAGAAAAAGGTTCAGGAGGTACCGCTGGAGGTATTTCTTACTCTGGAAGAAGACGACATCTTGTTCGTTGACTCTTCCCACGTAGTCAAAGCAGGTAGCGATGTCAATCACATCGTGTTCGAAATCCTACCTCGCCTGCGCAAAGGGGTATGCATACATTTTCACGATATCTTTTTCCCTTTCGAGCTGCCCAGTCATTGGATCTTGAAGTATAAACGTTTCTGGAACGAGAGCCACCTGCTAAGAGCCTTTCTCATGAATAACGATTCCTATGAGATCGTATTCTTCAATACGCTCCTTCAGAAAAAATTTAGAAGCTGGTTCGAGAAGGAAATGCCAGAATGTCTGCTCGATGAGGAGAACACGGGGTCGATCTGGATCAGGAAGACCTGCTAGCAGGCTGTTGGACTCCCGCATCTCTTACACAAGATGCGGCCGCCGTCGCTTGCGCTTTTTCTGATTTAGACCATCTATGGCCCAGTTCCTTTGCGCCCGCTACTCTTGTCCAATTCTATTCCCGGTAGCATTTGTCCACGATAGATCTGGCGACGCTCCGACGACAGATTTCGCAAGTGGCAATCTTAGCGGTTCGCTTAGGCTTTTGAAGTGGGTAGTGCATTTAACGAAGGTAGTTTTTTCTCCCCCGCAATCATCGAACGGAACTCTTCAATAAGACACTCGATCCGATCATCCCAGGTATTCGCCTCGGCATAGGCCCGTATCGCGTTCCGGTCCCAATTCCGCGCCAATGCAGCCAACAAGGCGTCCTGAAGGCGCTGTTGGTCGCCGAAGGGTACAACCGTACCGAGTTCTGGCCGGCACACAACCTCGCCATTCCCCCCAACCTCGGTTGTAACAACCGGTAACCCGCACGCCATTGCTTCGAGAAACACATTGGCCCAACCCTCATTGGCTGTCGCCAATACAAATAGATCCGCTGCCGAAAGCGGCCACTTGAGCTCCGTTGAAGGCATGGCTCCTAGAAAATGAACGCGCTCTTCCAGCCGAAGCGCTTTCACCATGTGCTCCAATTCCCCGCGCCGGTCGCCTTCCGGACTGGGCCCACCCACGATCAAATAGTGCAAATCGGGTTCGGTCTTTAGCAGGTTCGGCAAAATCTCAATCACTCGGTGAAAACCTTTGCGCTTCACCAGCGCGCCTACGGAGATCATTACCCTCGCCTGTTGCGGAATATCGTACCTTTGACGCGCTTGTTGTGGGTTCACCGGAAAAAACTTCGTCGTGTCCACGCCGTTTCCGACCACCGTGATCTTGGACGGTGCGATACCCAGCGCGATCGCGCGTTGTCGCAAGGAATCTGAAACAGAGAACAGGTGGTCCGCCCTTTCGAGAGCGCGGACCAACAGCGAACGAAGCCTTGGCTTGTTGCTGTGTGGGATCTCAGTACCCCGCAGGGTGATGGTCACGGGTAGCTGCAACCATTTACCCAGCAAGGTCGCAGCATAACCGTCGGGATAGGTGAAATGAGAATCTATCATATTGATATCATTATTTTTTTTCATCCTTCGAACCATCGGATAGGCGCTTAAAGCCATCGACAGTCCGTCAAGGTACTTGAAGAAAAACGGTACCGAGAAAAACCGGGGGTAGAACACGTTTACCGAGTCGTGAAGCTCTTGCTTTGGCGCTTGGGGACGAAAATGGGGCCTGAACAAACGAATAAGACCTTGCCCAGGAAACCAGGGTTGCGGTGACACAACAATGACTGCGATCTTCTGCCCCACCCGGAACATCCGCTCGCGGATAAACACGCCGTTGTTCGGCGCCCCTGCATGGGGAAAAAGACTCGAAAACACAAGTAGTTTTGGCGACTGATTCGTCTCGTCTGACGGAGCTACCGCTAAGCGATGATATAAGCCCAACCATTTTTCTCGAACATGTGGCCAGGCATATTGGCGCACGTCTTCCCGACCGTTCTCTGCTAGGCGCCGGTAGAGGGTCGGATTTTCCAAGAGCCTCGCTACCTCTTTCGCCATCCCCTTGGCATCACCGACTTCGACCATTAACGCGGTTTTTTCGTGTTCGACAACATAGGGCACTCCCCCCACATTGGTGGTCACGACCGGCACGCCGCTGGCCAACGACTCAAGAATGGAGTTGGGCATATTGTCGACGGTCGAAGGATTCAAGAGAATATCGGCGTTGCGATACAGTTCGGCAATTTCGTCCGGAGACAACTTGCCCGTGAAAACGACCACGTCCTGCAGACCCAGTTGTTTAACAAGACGTTTAAGCTCCCTTTCTTGCGGGCCACTCCCCGCAATGGATAATCTGACGCCGGGAATCGTTTTACTGAGTAATGAAACGGCGTTGATTGCCGTTGAAACGTCGTAAATGGGTTCAAGGTTGCGCGTGACCACTAGGTGAGGAGCACGAGGATTGGATACAGCGCTTTCTTCCTTGGGTCTGAAACGCTCCAAGTTGATAACGTTTGGCATTGTTTCCGTTTTTAAACCGAAATCGGCGAAAACCTTCTCGAGGTAGCTCGACGGTACGATGAGCGCATCGCCCTTTATCATCGTGGGTCGAACCCATTTGAACGCCTTCTCGAAATAAGCCCTTGCTTCCCCTCCGCGGTAGTTTACAACAACGGGGGTCCTTCTTAGCTTACCAATCCACACCGCTGGCGCTGCAAACAATTGCCACGACCAACCTGAATTCGCCAGAACATGAATTACATCGACTTGACCTGCAAGCCTCCAAAGCCTGTAAAGATAAGGAACGAGGCGGAAAAATGCCCGAATCCGCTTAAACTTTCTCACAACTTTTGGTTTATAAACCGCATTGGTCTGCACCAGGCTTACGTGGATACCTTCAGACTGCAACAAGGTGAGTAGTTGGCGGGTTTGATTGGCCATTCCACCGAAAGGCGGTGGTAGAGGACCGACTAGCCCGATGTACAGATTAGTGTTTTCTTCCATGGGTGAGAATTCAGATTCTTTCTTAAGGCCTTAGTGAGTATAATGCGTACGAAAACGGTTTGAGCAACGTGGTATTTGACCACCATGGGTCACCTTAACCGGAATCGCCAACTGAGGGAAGCTGTTGGGAGCAACGTTGATGTCTTCCCTTGGAGCGCAGGCCAGCGCTCGATACAACAACCGTTTACCCGCTTCGCGGCCGGATCTGGTGAGAAATGCGGCCTAGACTATAATACGAACTTTGGCACAGAGTTTGGGTGAAGATGGATCCACTGATTTTTGACGTTGTTTGCGGTGATGCCGCTACGGACTGGTTGGATTCCAAAAGCAATTCAGACTCCTGGGATTCGCTCTATCAGTCATGCCGTTGGAAGACACCTTTTCTTTCCCGAGGCTTTTTTAAGCTTTGGGCCAAGCACTATGGAGACAAGTGGGCTCCCGCATTGGTTCTGGGCAAAGACTCGGGAGGCACACTTTGTGGACTCATGCCCCTAGCAACTCGCGCTAAGTTTGTGACGGGAACCGGCGCCCATCAAGCAGAATACCAAGGATGGATAAGTAGTAACCGAGATGCGGAGAGATTTCTAATAGGCGCTTTAGATGCCATACGCAATACCTTTCCCGACCACCATGTTCGTCTGCGTTATTTGTCAGCCACGATACCCGTTGAAGCGCTCTTGTCACTCTGCCAACAAAATCCTCGAGCATTGCTAACCCAACGCACACGGCCTCTTCTGAAATTGGATAGCGAGGCAATCGAAAAGGCGCTACGTAAAAGAAATAACAAAAGCAAACTGAACCGTCTGACCAGAAAGGGAAAATTGGCTTTTAAAAAAGTAAATCGGCTCGAAGAACTAATACCGAGAATTGACCAGATTATCGCGATGTACGATCTACGACAAGGTGCGGTCAATAACGTGTCCCCCTTCCTCGACGACCCCAAAAAGAAGGCGTTTTTCTTGGATTGGGTAAATTCACAATCTGACCAACTCCATGTGACCTGCACGGACGTGGATTCTAGAACCATCAGTGCCTTTATCGGGGTGAACAGCGAAACCGAAACGTCCCTGGCTGTTCTTGCTCATTCCCCCGAATACGCCCGCCACTCGCCAGGGAAGCTTCATCTTTATGAAACGGCTCTGGATCTCACGAAGGAAGGCAAACAGTGGCTCGATCTAACACCCGGCGACGATCCTTGGAAGGAGCGATTCGCCACAGATCACGACAGCGTTTGGGAACTTAATTGTTTTACACGCCCAGCCGATGCGTTGCGCGTAAAACTCGCCCAAAAGTGGGAGAGAGTGATTCGCAGTTTACTACTCAAAGTTAGGATTTCTCCTGCAACGCTTAGAGCAGTGTTGGCGCCCTTGCGTCGCCCTGACATTATGGTTCTTTCACGACTCTGGAAATCCATGGCGCCCGTACGCAACCACAGCCGCGTCTTCTGCATGGACATCGAGGAATATACGTGCGCTAACGAGCCTGGCGAAGCGAGAATCAATGCCCTCGCCGACCTTTTATGTTACGACCCGTCCGAAGGCCAGCCGGCCAGACAGGAATTCCTTTGCCAGGCGGTCGATCGTCTAGAGGCCGGCGAAAAAGCATACACGGTTACCGCCCATGGCAAGCTGGTCCAATGCGTATGGGTGAATGAAAATCCGGAGGAAATCTTTCTCCCTGAAGTCAACCAAGTTTTTCGCTGTCCGAAACCGAGCGCGGTTCTTCATGATGCATTGCCCACGCAGAAGAATTGTAGTCTAATGCAGCCTCACAGCACTATTAGACAGATCATCACCGATCTCAAATACAATTCAGGCGCCAAACTCGCCTATATCCTTACCGACATAGACGACCCTGCGACAGACCGTTTTCTTGAAAACCTGGGCTTCCGACATTACCGCTCATTCTACGGATTTCGTTTCTTGTGGCACCATCGCTATCGACAGGAAGTCCCGCTAGAAGCACTGTGATGTATTTTCGAAAAACGTTCGTTTTTCACATCTGTAAGACAATCGGATTGTTTCATCTATCCCGCATACTGATGCGACGGCGACTGCTGATCCTTTGTTATCACGGCTTCCAGCTTCTCGATGAAGCACGTTTTCGGCCCACACTTTTTATGCAAGACAGTACGCTGAAACAACGTCTTGCCACTCTCCAACGATACAGGTTTCCGGTGCTCCCGTTGGAAAAAGCGCTGGAGCGTCTGGAAAAGGATTCCATTCCCAACAACGCCGTGTGCATCACCATCGATGATGGATTCTTTAGCGTTCTGAGCAAAGCAGCGCCGCTACTTAAAGATTATGGGATGCCCGCGACGCTTTATCTCACGAGTTATTACTCGGGAAAAGAGACGCCCATATTCCGCTTAGTGGTTCAGTACATGTTTTGGAAAACCTCTGTCACCTCCTTGGACCTCTCTGATCGAAGCTGGGGGCCCGATACCGCGATCGAATTATCGGGAAAAGATGTTGAGAATAACGTGCTCTGGGACATTATAGATTACGGAGAGAACGAGTGTGACGAGGCGGCCCGACAAGACATCTGTCATCTACTCGGTGCACGGCTCGGAATCGACTATAAACAGATCGTTGACTCTCGAATATTAAGCCTTTTAAACCGAGACGAGCTGTCCGCGCTATACGCCCAAAGTTTTGATATACAGTTACACACGCACCGCCATCGTTTGCCTGTAGACAATGAACTGGTGGCCCGACGTGAGATTCGAGAGAACAAGGCATTTCTAAGACGGTTGCTTGGGATCGAAAAAACGCACTTATGCTACCCGAGCGGCGTTTGGAGTCGGCGCCAGTGGCCATGGCTCGAACGAGAACGTATCGCTAGCGCAACCACCTGCGAGCCCGGTTTCAACACCGCGACCACGCCCCTGCTGGGCCTTTACCGGATTCTCGATCAGGACAATCTATCGCAAATTGAGTTCGAGGCGGAACTTTTTGGTTTTTCAGAATTAGTCCGTATAATAACGGGAAAACGCCGACGTACGGATGCGAAGCGCAACACATCCGGCGCGTAAATAAGAGCAGAGAAATGCAAAATAGACCATTTCCTATTGGCGTTAATTATGTCATTTTAATACAAACGGGGCCCGGTAAACGGCCCGGTGGTCAGAGATAGGGGCCGCGGCAATAAATAATTGTCCAAAGATTGCGCCGGATTTTGGCTCAGATTCAGGGCGCGGCAAGGGGCGCATAATCCCTTTATGTGACCCTTGCCGCAACGCAGAAGCTGGGCCAAAAGACAAGCAAAATTGGATGATTATGTGTTTCCGCGACCCTAAGGGCTCGCGAAAAAATAACTTCGTATTTTTCGCGCCCAGATTTGGGTCAGATTTGGACAATCCGATTGAGCAAAACCGCAGGACTAGCCCCGCTAATTCGAGGATTTTGCGATTGAGGATTGTTCAAAGATGGCCCGAAGATGGGATGCGAAAATCGTA
>CALZJI010000265.1 GCA_945787615.1 uncultured Chromatiaceae bacterium
AGGGCTCGCGAAAAAATAACTTCGTATTTTTCGCGCCCAGATTTGGGTCAGATTTGGACAATCCGATTGAGCGAAACCGCAGGACTAGCCCGGCTAATTCGAGGATTTTGCGATTGAGATTGTTCAAAGATGGCCCGAAGATGGGATGCGAAAATCGTAAGTTATTTTTTCGCGAGTCCTAAACCCGCCTTTCGCGCGGTCTGTAATAGGACCGCCATAGCAATAAGCCCATCGTTCACCATCTAGAAGAATCCTGACGGCATCGTAAATCCCGGACGTAATGGGAAACAAAATCGTTGACTAAGACTGATCCATGGCCGGAAAATCGGATGCATATTTATTGATCCATTCCAATGCGGCCTCCTCGCCGGACAGTACCCGCCCCTCGCTTTCTAAGATTTCTTTTTTATATTGCTCAATATGACAGATTTGTTCCACCATCCGGGCACGAAATGCGTCTTCGCTCTCGACGAATTGAACACCAACATCAAAGTAATCTTGTCTTTTCAAACACCACGCGACGCGGCCGGCAGCGCGAAACACAGGCCGAACTGATGGAATGCAAACGTCGATCAAACGACCGACGTCGACCCTTTCGCCGCTACGTAAGGCAACGCCTCCCACGCTGATATTCGTTAATACTTCTTTTTCCAATTTTACATCTTGAACACTAAACTCGATGGGTACATCAGACGGATGACGAATAAATTTACGCATTACGCAAATCCCCCTTTCACTGGCAAAGCAACGATGTTGGTACCAAACATTATCCGTTGTTCATAAAGACAATTACGATGATAATACCCGGTCTTTCGTGAAGGCTTGGGATGGCCCGGCGTTGAGCTCCAATTAACTATTAACCCTACGACAACGTGGCTATCCAATCGTTTTCGACCGTTCAGGCACCTGAATCAATGTTAGTCACAGCCTATTTGACACGTTACAACTATGAGCACCGCCATAAACATAGCCCAGGTTCACAAGTACTACGGTAATCTATACGCGCTAAAGGGTATTACCCTCCAAATTGAGCGTGGCGAATTTTTCGGCCTACTGGGCCCCAATGGAGCCGGTAAATCGACACTAATTAATATTATGGCCGGATTAACCCGCGCCAATGGCGGCCGTGTCTCTATCTTAGATCATGACGTCGCCAAACACTATCGTTTCGCTCGCCGTTGCCTGGGCGTTGTTCCGCAGGAGCTTGTTTTTGATCCGTTTTTCACTGTTAGAGAAGTGCTGCGTATTCAGGCTGGATATTTTGGGCTTGGCCCCGAGAACTACGCCTGGATCGATGAGCTGATTGACGCCTTGATGCTGTCGGACAAAGCGGATACCAACATGCGCGCATTATCCGGGGGTATGAAACGCCGTGTCTTAATTGGTCAAGCGCTCGTCCATAAACCCGAAGTGGTGGTACTGGATGAACCTACCGCCGGTGTTGACGTCGAGCTTCGGAAATCTCTTTGGGCGTTTATCGAACGCCTTCACAACGAGGGCCATACTATTGTACTCACCACCCATTACTTAGAAGAAGCTGAAGCATTGTGTGATCGCATAGCCATTTTAAATCACGGCCAAGTCATTGCGCTCGATACAAAGGAAGCATTACTCGCCCGTGATATCGGAGGCAAGCGCAGCCTCCACGTTACGCTAGCTCGGCCCCTCGATCCCATCCCATCCGCCCTCCGGTCTATCGTCAAAAAGGAGTTGGGATACGAGATTGTATTTGAACTAAACAACGAAAGCGTATCAATATTGGATGTCGTGGACTCTCTTCGCCAAGCCGGCGCTACTATTCTCGATCTACAGACGGAAAAAACCGACTTAGAGGACATCTTCATTGACCTAATCCAAGGTAAGGCATCATGAATTGGTTAGGCCTGCGCACGCTTTTTTTTAAAGAAATCTTACGCTTTTCGAAAGTCTACCTACAAACTCTGTTCGCCCCAATGGTTACCGCTCTGCTGTATCTGCTCGTTTTTTCTCACATCCTGGAAGGCCGACTAGAGGTCTACGAAGGAGTGAGTTATACGGCTTTTCTGATCCCCGGGCTTATGATGATGACCATCATCCAGAATGCCTTCGCCAATAGCTCATCGAGCCTGATCCAGTCTAAAGTAACGGGAAATCTTATATTTGTACTTCTTACGCCCCTTTCACACTTTGAAATCTATCTGGCGTTTACGCTCGCGGCCATCGTGCGCGGCGTGTTTGTGGGTGTGGGCGTCTATGTCGTTGCGATATCGTTCACCGACGTGGGATTTTATAACCTCGGTTACGCGTTGCTTTTCGCGCTGACTGGAAGCGCGGTTCTCGCCACCCTAGGCATCATTGCAGGTATTTGGGCCGATAAATTCGATCAGCTTGCAGGGTTCACAAACTTTCTTATTATGCCGTTGTCATTTCTAAGCGGCGTATTTTATTCGATCCATTCCTTGCCACCGGTGTGGCAAGAGATCTCTCGGTTCAATCCATTCTTTTATATGATTGATGGTTTTCGCTACGGTTTTTTTGGCGTCTCCGACGTCGATCCGCGATTCAGTCTACTGATTACTAACGCTTTTCTCGCCGTACTCGTACTGTTAACACTTTCTCTTTTACGCAGCGGCTATAAACTGCGGGACTAATCCTCGATTTCTACCATCTCCGCACGGCGAGGGAGATACCGTGACCACCGATGCGTACTAGCATTCCTGTTACGCTGCAAGAGCGAAATAAAGTGCCAACGTAAAAACCGCGTGAAAAAACCGCGTTATTCGGGTTCATCTTGTGTAAAGTGTTCAATCCACCAGTCGGTAGCCATACTTTCCCCTTCGACAATCTCATCCTGGGTCATCTTCTCAGAGAGTTCGATACGGGGGTCGTCAACCGGCAATCCATCATCACCCTCTATCCCCCACACCCCAGCGATGCTGTACCACATATACGCCCTAACGTAATCTTGAGTGATGCCTAACCCCTTCTCGTGCAAATATCCCAGACGCAACTGAGCGTTGATATGGTTCTGTGCCGCCGCCGCGCTGTACCACGTCGCGGCCATAGAGTAATCTTGCTCGACGCCCAGCCCTCGCTCGTACATGTCGCCTAAATTAGCTTGCGCATAGGCGTCTCCCCACGCGGCCGCCTTACTCAACCATTTTACGGCCGCCTTGTAGTCGGGCTTTCCGAGCGCATCCGACTTCAAGATAAACCCGAGCCGCCCCTGCGCGACAGGATGATCCTGCTTGGCTGCGCGCGTGTACCACTTCACCGCCGTTTTAGCACTCTGCTCGACGTCCACGCCCTCTTCGTACAGATAGCCTAACGCCGTTTGGGCCGCAGCATCACCGGCTTCCGAGGCTTGTGTCAACCATTTCTTCGCGATAAGTCCATCGCGGGGTACCCGTTTTCCGAAAACGTACTCAAGCCCCAAATCCCGTTGTGCACCGACATCGCCGCCGCGCGCTTTTTCCTCGAGTGCCTTGATAATGGGAGATATTACGGGGGCCTGTTTAGTTTGCGCGGCTGCCGGCAAACAGAAACCTAACAGCAATATCGTGATTGCCATGAAAGCGCATAACTGATTGTAAATCATTGTATTTCTCATTTTTTAAACGCTGATTTATATTAATTGACGATTTCGCATCAGCAACCGCGTAGGCGCTTGCGAAATCGATCCCGCCCTAAAAAAACAGTTTGCCATTATACCGCGATACGCTGTATTGACCCGACGGAATTCCGATTCACGCAGCCTTAGGGCCGCGGGAAATAACAAATTAAAGATTGCGCGGGATTTTTGCTCAGAGTCAAGGCGCGGCAAGTGCCGCATATTGGAATATGCAACAACTGCCGTAACGCAGAAGCTGAGCAAAAAGACAAGCAACGTTGGATAATTATTTTTTTCCGTGGCTTACGTACCGGGTAACAGCATTATTATTGGATAAGCACTACTCATCCAACAACTCGATCCAATGTTTAACAGGTACGGACGCCTCAGTGGCCAAATGCAATTGACACCCCACGTTGGCGGTAGCTATCACCTGCGGTTGGCCTTCAGTCAATGCAGCGAGTTTGTTTTTTAATAGTTCTTTAGATAACTCAGGCTGCAATATCGAATAGGTTCCCGCCGAGCCGCAACAGAGATGACCATCGGCCACGGGCGTTAAACGAAACCCCGCTCGCGTAAGGATCGCCTCCACCGTTCCATTGACCTTCTGGCCGTGTTGCAACGTACATGGCGCTTGAAACGCAACGTTGACACCCTTGCTTGTGTCCTCAAATACCGAAAGATCTTCATGGGCCAAAACTTCGCTTATATCTTTGGTCATGGCCGCGATACGGTCCGCTTTATCTGCGTAATTTGGGTCATGTTTCAGCAGCTCACCGTACTCTTTGACCATAACCCCGCAACCGCTAGCGGTCATAACGATGGCTTCTACGCCGGATTCGATGTAAGGCCACCAAGCGTCGATGTTACGTCGCATGAAGCCGAGCGCCTCCTCGTGGGAGGCCAAATGTTGGCTGACGGCCCCGCAACACCCGCCGCCCGCGGCGCGTATGAGTTGAATGCCTAAACGATCGAAAATGCGGGCCGCCGCTGCGTTAGTGTCGGGGCAAGTAACCGGTTGCACACAGCCATCCAGCAGCAACATTTTGCGTACATGGGTTGTCGTGGGCCAGGCTCGAACATTCTGCCTCGCGGGTATTTTCCGTGCCAAGGATTTTGGCAAGAGCGGTTTAACCGCCCGGCCTAGGGTTAACAATGTACCGAATCGGTTCGAGTAGGGCAGAACCGCGCGCAGGGCCGCGCGGACGAATTTCTGGCGTGGCAAACGTTCGACCTGTTGTTCAACGACATACCGGCCTATATCCACGAGACGCCCGTAGCGCACCCCAGAGGGGCACGTTGTTTCGCAGGAACGGCAAGTTAGGCAACGATCAAGGTGGCGTTGGGTTTTTGCCGTGACTTCGCCGCCTTCCAACACTCGCTTAATAAGATAAATGCGACCGCGGGGACCGTCCAGTTCGTCACCAAGCAATTGATACGTTGGACAAGTGGCTGTACAAAAACCGCAATGTACGCAAGCGCGCAAAATGCTTTCAGCCTCCTGGCCTTCTGGCGAAATTTTAAACTCTTCGGTTAAGGTTGTCTGCATAGCAAAGCTATAAGCCTGAGTACATGCGGCCTGGATTAAAAATACCGTGCGGGTCGAAGGCTTGTTTCATATTTTCATGCAAGCGCCTCAATCCTTTAGTAAGCGGCTGAAATACGTCTCCCCGGCGCTGCCCGCCACGAAATAGTGTGGCATGACCGCCCACTTTCGCCGCTTTTTCCTGTATGGATCGGGCATCGACTTCGCTTGCCAACCAATATTGGGCACCGCCCCATTCGATTAACCGCCCACCAGACAAATCCAGAGGCGACATCACGGGTACTGCTATTCGCCAAAGTGTTTTGACATCACTGAAAAAAGGCAGCGATTGCTCGCGCAACCCACGCCAGAAGATACCGCCGTCATTGATATAATCGCCGCCAATTATTTCTACGCTGGCCTCAACAGCGAGAGCGGTGCCGGACAATCGGACGTATAAACGGCCGTCGACATAACACGTCCCAGATACAGGCAATGGTTTGGCAGCCCAAGCGTTCATGCGTTGCAGCGCCTGTTGTTCAGAACATTCGTGCGCCAGGGTTGTATCAATCTCCGGCCGCGGTAACACCTTGAGGCTTATCTCCAGTAGCAGACCCAACGTGCCAAGCGCGCCGGTCATGACGCGCGACACGTCGTAACCCGCTACATTTTTCATGACTTCGCCGCCGAAATGCAGCACTTCGCCTTTACCGTTAATGATCTTGCAACCGAGCACGAAATCCCGCGCGGCGCCGTTATAGGGCCGTCGAGGCCCGGACAAACCGCAAGCAATGCTACCCCCGAGGGTAGCCCTATCGCCAAAATAAGGAGGTTCAAAAGCGAGCATTTGCTTGTGTTCGGCAAGTGTCTGCTCGACCTCGCGCAAAGGCGTACCTGCGCGCGCGGTGACAACTAATTCCGTCGGTTCGTAGTTGACGATACCGCGATGATCAGATACGTACAGGGGCTCGCCTACAGGTTCACGGCCGTAAAACCGCTTAGTGTTTCCACCAACAATTTGCAACGGTTCGTTCGACGCAATCGCAGATTCAATGCGTTGCTTCAGTTGTTCGGTAATATCCGCCATAAGGGCCTTACTCAGCGTCGGACTTAGGGCTCGCGAAAAAATAACTTACGATTTTCGCATCCCATCTTCGGGCCATCTTTGAACAATCCTCAATCGCAAAATCCTCGAATTAGCCCGGCTAGTCCTGCGGTTTTGCTCAATCG
>CALZJI010000266.1 GCA_945787615.1 uncultured Chromatiaceae bacterium
CCACTATCTGAACAAGCTCTTTCCGCCTTAGTTGTTGAGGCGAAAGATTAACGGCAACCCGCAGATCTTGGTAGCCCTTGTCACGTAAATGCCTAACATATCGGCACGCCCTATCCAAGACCCAATTCCCAATATCGATGACAAGGCCTGTGTCTTCGGCGATCGGAATAAACTTTCCGGGCGGAATCGTCTCTTTCCCCATTCGGCGCCAACGAATGAGTGCCTCGAATCCGCACACATTACCCCTGGCTGTATCGAATTGCGGTTGAAAATGCAGCAAAAATTCATTGGCGTCAAGCGCGTTACGTAGCTGCGTTTCTAAGATGAGCCTCTCCTGCACAATCTCGTTCAATTCTTGAGTGAAAAACTGGTAGATATTGCGTCCTTGGGATTTGGCGTGGTACATCGCCGTATCGGCGTTACTCATTAACGTATCGGCGTTGTCTCCGTCGGCGGGATAAACGGATATACCAATACTCACCGACGTGTGAATAGGGTGTTTTTCGATCATATAGTCGACCGAGATTGCGTCGATGATTTTCTGGGCCAGGTTCGCCAGATCTTGACCATCCTTTACATGGGGGAAAAGAATCACGAATTCATCTCCTCCCATGCGTGAGACCGTATCGGATTCACGGACTGCACGACGCAGGTTATGGGCGACCATCTTTAATAGTTCATCCCCGATATGGTGGCCAAACGTGTCATTTATGTTCTTAAAGCGATCCAGGTCCAAGAACATTAAACCAAATTGGTTCCGCTCACGGCGCGCCTCACTAATTGCATAGTGAATATGTTCCGTTAACAAGTTGCGGCTTGCGAGGCCCGTTAACTCGTCGTGCTGCGCCAAAAATCGTATCTTTTCTTCGGCAAATTTGCGTTGCGTAATATCGTTAAGGGAGATCAGAAAGACGTCTTCTCCTTGAAAGACGGTGCATTGAGCGGACAAGAGAGCCCACCTTGGATCATTCAAGCCATTTTGAATACGAACTTCAACGCCGCTACCATGTCCATCCCCTAGGATATTAACCAGCGGTTTGTCGGACCCGTTAGCAGCGTGTA
>CALZJI010000267.1 GCA_945787615.1 uncultured Chromatiaceae bacterium
ATTCATTTCGTGGCAAGGCGAAATGACGAGTAATAGCCGGACTATTGCGAGGAGTTTCAACGCAGACATGGAATGAAGAGGGCGTGCTATTGACACCTAAATCTCAAACGCCACGGGTACATTATGTCGCCATCTGAATAACTCTCCGGATAGGTACGTTGTTCCGCCGACAGTACCCGTAATGTAGGAAAGAGCTCGTACGCGATAAGCGCCATCGAGAGATGGTATAGACCACATAGTCAACGGCAAGCTCGTTTATATTCAATGCTGCTGGAATAACTTCTTTTTTTTTTGGTAAGACAAAACGTCTTTCGCGAATGCCGTGGTCCATGCTGACGATGGCGCCGGCATACGATGTAAGGGCCACGGAAAAAAATAATTATCCAACCTTGCTTGTCTTTTCACTCAGCTTCTGCGTCACGGCAAGTGTTGCATATTCCAATATGCGCCACTTGCCGCGCCTTGAATCTGAGTAAAAATCCGGTGCAATTTTGGATAATTATTATTTTCCGCGGCCCTAACTAGGAAGCAAGGCCACTATAGTTCAAGGGGGCGCTGGTAATGTAAACGCTAAGATAGTTTCGAGCGATTAGCCAATTCAACTATGGCTTGCGTGACTTGTTGAAATACGCTTTGCCATTCGCCGGGTTTACGTTGGCGAAAAACCGTTGCCGATGGATACCATGGTGTCTTATTCCCAATGGCCATCCAACGCCAATCAGGCGCGACGGGAACCAGCGTCCAAACACGCGTACCCACGGCGCCGGCGAAGTGGGCCGTTGAGTTATCAACGGTAATCACTAAATCAAGCTCGGCGACTTGTGCCACGAAATTATCCAGATCGTGAAGCGGATCGGCGTCTTCCCAGTCCATAATGGTTACGCCGGTTAGCGTCTCGATCTCGTTTAGTTCATTTTGGCAGTCGCCATACTGGAGATTGATAAGACGAAGATTCGGGAGCGTTAACACTGGAATCCATTGTTTTAATGCTGTTGAGCGTTCGATCTTCGTCTGGTTAGAGCTTCCGCCTCGCCATGAAATTCCCACTTTAAGACCCTCTCCGAGTTCAACGAGCCTTCTCCGCCACATGGATACTTTCGCTGCGTCAGGGGAAAGAAAGCCAAGTATAGCAGGAATGCTTTCAATGGCAGGCCGAAAAAAACGGGGAAGACTACCCTCGGCGATCACCCAATGGATCGGTTTGTGTTGCTCTGTCCAGGTAGTGTTGTCGTGTTTGTTGCCGCCGTGAACGATGGCGTGTGGAAACGAACGCTTGAAAAGCGCAACAAGGCGGGGGTCACAGTCGATGATGATACGCTCAGCTCGAGTGGCGGCGTCGTGAAAACACGATGAAAAAAAAATTTCATCACCTATGCCTTGTTCCGCGTAAATAAGTAACGTTTTGCCTTCGAGAGAGGAGCCGTCCCAGGTCGGGTAAGGGAGGTCACGCGCTAGGCGTTCACCGTTATTAAAACCCCACTCGTAATCTTTCCAACCCTGGGCGAAGTGGCCTCGTGCTAAATGAACGAGACTGCGATTCCAGCGAGGTCCCGCGGAATCCGGCTGCAATTGGACGGCTGTATTAAATGCCTGTAACGCATCGTCGTAGTTTGCGAGATGACGCAAGGCGTTACCTCGATTGTTGTACGAATCGGCGAATTGCGGTTCAAGATGAAGCGCTACGCTATAGGAACGTAACGCTTCTTCATATGATCCCTGGTCGAATAATACGACGCCTATATTGTTGTGGGCGCTGGCAAGGTTAGGCTGGAGATCAAGCGCTTTCCTGTAGTTCGCCAAGGCGAGTGCAAGGTTGCCGCTTTCGTGGAAGATCCCGCCAAGGTTAGTATAAGCTTCAGGAAGGCGTGGATTGAGATCAATGGCGGTTTGATAATGTGTTATGGCTTCGGCGTGATGCCCTAAGTCGTGGTGAACCATGCCCAGGTTATTGTGGGCATCGGCAAAACGCGGGGCGTGTTTTACTGCTTCGTTGAGCAGCGCTAAAGCGATGTCTAACCGGTGGCATTGTTGGGCAATTACGCCTAGTAAGTGTAATGCATTAGCATTATGCGGTTCGCGTTGTAGAACTGCTCTATAGAGGGACTCGGCTTGCTCTAGCTCGCCGGCGCGATGAAACTGAATCGCGCTGTTAAGTTCGTCAATTGTTGAGCGGGCTTGTGTCACGGCGCTGTTATCGGCCTGTCTACGCCTTTGAGGTTTTTTCTGGGGCACTGTAAAAACCTTGAATTTTAAGGGTCGGTGAAATCTTTGCAGTCATCTATGGTATGGAGTGAAGATGAAAATTGCGAATAGCTCAAATGACGAGCGCATCGCCGTAAGCCATATCCGGTTATGAGTTGGTATGCAATAACTCGGCCAACGTTTTGTGGTCGGCGGGAAGGGCAAAAAGGGAGTTGGTGCCGGCGTTAGGGCCACGGAAAAAAATAATTATCCAACCTTGCTTGTCTTTTTGCTCAGCTTCTGCGTTACGGCAAGTGTTGCATATTCCAATAGGCGCCACTTGCCGCGCCTTGAATCTGGGCAAAAATCCGGTGCAATCTTTGGATAATTATTATTTTCCGCGGCCCTTACGAAACCGACAACGATTGTGTTTTGAGAAATGAGAAGCATTTCCGGGATGCAGTTACCGCCGTTTATGGCATCTACTGATGGTGGAATCGAGGACCACCACGATATAGGTAGCCTGGGTGGAGCGCGCGAAACTCGGGAATGGCCTACCCGGGATCGTTACGCCCTTGGATATTCTAATGAACGGGAACATGCGAGGCCTCATCTACGCTTGAAGCGTTGATCCTGGATTCCGTTACACTTCATCCCGGCTACGGTTTCCATTTCATTGCGAAGTCAGAAAAAGCCGGTTTTCTACAACATTAGAATAAGAAAAACGATGCTGAGTAGCTGATAAGCGCTGAGCGTAGACGCCGGTATTTATTGCATTAGAAGTAATGTGCCTACGACCCCCTTAACTCGTTAAAGTTTTCTGGTCCAGCCCCCGATAGTATCACTGGAGGCGGTGAATATTCCCTGGAGGAGTATATCCGCTAAGTATAAACCTTGACTCTTTAGAGCGCGATTTACGCGATTCAAAAGAGAATAGAAGGGGAACAAAATGCCACAAGTCATTAATACTAATATTAGTTCGCTGATGGCTCAGCGAAATCTAAACAATTCTCAAAGCTCTTTAGAAACCTCACTCGCCCGTTTGTCTTCAGGTCTACGTATAAACGGTGCCAAGGACGACGCTGCGGGCCTGGCGATCGCTAACCGGTTTACTACCCAGATCCGCGGCTTGGACCAAGCCACTCGGAACGCCAACGACGGTATTTCGCTTGCGCAAACGGCCGAAACCGGCTTAAACAGCATCAGCACCAACTTGCAGCGTCTTCGTGAGTTGTCGGTACAGGCGGCCAACGGCTCGTTGACCAGCGCAGACCGCGAATCGCTGAACGCTGAGGCGAAACAGCTCGTCGCGGAAATCGACCGCGTCGGTAAGGAGACTTCCTTTAACGGCGTGAAATTGCTGGACGGGTCGGTAAAGGACGCCAATTTTCACGTGGGCGCCAACGCGAACCAAACGATCAGTTTCGACATTGACGCGGCGACCACTGACAAAATGGGTGTGACCGATCAGGCATCCCTGTCGTCGATGACTGTAGTTGGCGATGCGGATTTCGAAGTGGCTCTTGGCGCCAGCGACCTGATCGTTAACGGCGTATCCATCGGCGCGACGCAGGCCAGTTACGACACCACGTCGACGACTGGGAAAGATTCAAGCGCCATCGCGAAAGCGTATGCCATCAATCTAAGCTCCGAAGCGACAGGCGTAACGGCCCAGGTTAACGATACGCGGGCCGAAGGCGTTTCCATGGCGGTTGCCGGGGGGGGGACCACGGGCACCATCACGGTTAACGGCGTCGCGGTTAGCGTCACCGCCGTCGATGGCGATACGGCCGCTACACGTCAGGCCACCGTTACGGCGATCAACGCCAAATCCGGCCAGACAGGCGTTATGGCGGTTGACACCGGGTCTGATGGAACCGGTATCGAGCTCATCGCGGAAGACGGTCGCAACATTGCCGTAGCCCATTCAGCTGGCGCGACATCTGCTTTGTTTGGAATCAAGGCCGATATATCCTACGGTACGGTCAGCCTCGCTTCTGACAAGGCCATCACCATAGCGGAAGGCGTGGGTGGCGACTTGCGTCATGCGGGTATGACAGCTGGCACCTATGAGGCGGGCGTGTCCAATGTGTCGTCGGGCGATATTTCCGCCACTGCCTTTGCGGCAGGTGATTTCAGCATTAATGGCGTAAACATCGGCGCGTCGTTGGCGACTTCCGATACCTCGTCCAGCACCGGCAAGAACTATAGCGCCATCGCCAAGGCAGCCGCTATTAATGAGATTTCCGACCAAACGGGCGTCACGGCGACGGTGAATGCCAACGAAGTCCGCGGTACGACAATGGTGGGTACGGCCGCAACGGGAACCGTCAGTATCAACGGCGTAACGACCCAGAACTTCGCAGTGACTACCGACGAGGGTTATTCCCGTACGGTTGTGGTTAACGCCATCAACCAGATCTCTGGTCAAACGGGCGTAACGGCGGTGGACACGGGCAGTGATACGGGCGGCGTTAAGCTGGTCACCGAAGACGGGCGAAACATCGATTTCTCGTTCACGGGTGTATCCGCTGCGAACACGGGCGTAGGCGCATCCGCCACGGCTGTGGGCAGTTTCACTCTGTCGTCGACCAAGGCGATCACAGTCGGCGCGGGAACAGGCAGCACTACAGGAAGTCTGGAGGAGCGCGCAGGTTTGGCAATAGGCACCTTTGGCCACGCTGAAACCGGTACAGCCATCAAGGATGTGGATATTTCGACCCAGGAGGGGGCGAATTCGGCTATCCTCGCGGTGGACAATGCGCTGGCGACGGTCGATGCAAACCGTTCGAATCTGGGTGCTATCCAGAACCGGTTGACGTCGACTATCAGTAACCTGCAAGGGACTTCGGAAAGTCTATCCGCTGCGCGAAGCCGTATTCAAGATGCGGATTTCGCGAAGGAAACGGCGGCTATGACACGAGCACAGATCCTACAGCAGGCTGGTGTATCTATCCTCGCTCAAGCCAACTCGTTGCCACAACAGGCATTGAGTCTCTTGGGTTAATCGACGAGGAGCTAGAAAGAAACACGTCCGGGGCCTTGGCAGCCCCGGACGTTTCCCTCAGCCAATAAAGAGGAAACAAAAATGGCCAGTGAAGTGGTAGCACACGTCGGTACACGGACAGTGCAATCTTCTGGCGATTTGACCCTCGCACCTCCTACGAAAAAGAGTGTCAAGCCAGTCGAGCCAATTCCCGCTCAGGATGAGTCAAAGAGTTTAACCTTGCGGCAAGTTTTGTCCGAAGACGGCAAAGATGTCCCTTTGCAAGTTGGCGGACAAAAAGAAGAACAGAACGAAGTCCCCAACGAAGAACAATTGGCCGAGACGGTTAGCCATGTGAACGAGTACGTTCAAAATATGCAACGGAATCTTGAATTTGACGTTGATGAGGAGAGCAATCGGACGATTATCAGGGTGACGGATGCTGAGTCCGGCGAGTTGATTCGACAAATACCGTCCGAAGAGTTCTTGAAACTGGCGGAGAAAATGGAGGACATGGACGGATTGCTGGTTAATGAAAAGGCCTAAAATGGCGTGAATTATGCTTAATAAAATAGTCATCCGCATTTAGGCGAGCATTTCGAGGGTAAAAAGATGGCAGCAATCACATCAGCCGGGGTAGGATCGGGACTCGATATTGAGACTCTCGTCACCCAGCTTATGGAGGTCGAAAGGGTCCCGCTCACCAATCTGCAAGAACAGCAGAGCGAAATTGAGGCGCAAATCAGCGCGTACGGAAAGCTTTCCAGTGCGGTAGCGACGTTTCGCGGATCCCTCACCTCTCTCGATACCCTCAACGATTTTAAAGCGTTCAACGCAACTTCATCCAATGAGAGCGCATTTACGGCGACGACTTCAATTAGCGCGACGCCCTCCACCTATAGTGTCGAAGTTACCCGCATTGCCGAACGACACAAAATGCAGGCAAATACGACTTACGCCGACAAAGATACGACACAGCTGGGTGTCGGCGGCGACAAAATGACGATTCAGGTGGGCACCGATTCATTCGACGTAGTATTTGGTGGGCAGACCCTCGAACAGGTGCGCGATGCCATCAACGGCGCCGCAGACAACACGGGCGTGAACGCCTCCATCATTAAGGCCGATGGTGCCACGCCTTACCGATTGTTCTTGACCGGTGACGAGACCGGATCCGATAATTTTATACAAGTTAGTTATGGAATTGATCCCTTTCAATTGGAGGCAGAGGAAGGCGGCGGTTCGACATTAACCGGCACGAGCTTTTATTCCGATTCAAACACAACCGCCATTGGTCGCGCCGGCGATATCATAACCATCAACGGAACCAACGTCGACATAGGCAACAAAACGCTCGATCAAATTCGTGACGACATCAACACGGCGAGCATTCCTGGCGTGACGGCCTCTGTGGAAGATACGGAGGACGGTTACACACTGAAGCTTTCGTCGGGTGGTGCGATGACAGTATCGTATACGCCTAACGACGTCAGCGTAATACAAAACCTTACAGACTTTAATTCGACCAACGATGACCGCGACACCAGCGGCTCTTTCGATGCGGCGGATTTGGACGCGGTATTTAAGGTGGAAGGTTTAGACGTTACCCGTTCGCGTAACAATGTCAGTGACGTCATCGAAGGGGTAACGCTTAATCTCGTCGGTCCTACGACGGCCGAAGAGACATTAACCATAACCCGTGATACCAGTTCGATACAAGAGAACGTTCAAGGTTTTGTGGATGCCTATAACACTTTTCAAGACACATTGGATGAGTTGGGCTATGACGAGCTAAAGAACGATCAATCGCTACGCAGCGTGTCAAGCCAAGTACGAAACTTGCTGAATACGGCGGCATCCGATTTGAACTATTCGTACATGTCTGAGGTGGGCGTTTCGTTTACATTAGAGAATAAGGAACAGCCCGATGGTACCGTTATTAAGGTATCGAGACTTGAGTTAAACGCCTCGACGTTGTCTAGCGCGCTGATCTCTAACTTCAGCGACGTGGCCGACGTGTTCGGAAATAACGATCAAGGTTTCGGCTACCGGCTGGATAATTTGCTAGAGGACTTCGTCAAACCCGATGGATTTCTCGACACTCGTACCGACGGAATGAATTCGGAGATAGTTCGACTACAAGACAGGGAGGAGGATCTGCAAGTTCGACTGGATTTACAGGAGTTGCGCTATCGGCAGCAATTCGGTGCGCTAGATATACTGGTCGCAACCATGCGTCAAACCGGTACGTTTTTAACACAGCAATTGGAGTCACTACCAAAAGTAGGCGATAACAACTAGGAGCTAAGCCGTAGCCGAATCGAAGTGCGGCATAACGGTAAAACGAAGGGATTTCAAGTTAATTTTAGGAGTGTAAAGTGAGTTACTCAACGAATAGCACGGGCTTAGACCAATACAGAAAAGTTGGCGCACAGAGTGAGGCGGAGTTTGCTAATCCGCATCGTCTGATACAAATGCTGATGGAAGGTGCGCTCGAGAAGATTGCCAAAGCCAAGGGGTTCATGGAGCATGGGAATGTCGCGGAAAAGGGGCGTCACGTGAGTTGGGCAATCTCCATTATCGACGGTCTTCGTTTAAGCCTTGATAAAGAAAAAGGCGGCGAAATAGCGGAAAATCTGGATTCGCTCTACGAGTATATGACGCGCCGTTTGGTCCAAGCTAACGCCGAAAATAGTGCTTCTTACCTCGATGAAGTCGCTTCGTTGCTTTTGGAGATTAAGAGCGGCTGGGACGCAATTCCTGAAGAGGTTCGCAAGGGGGCCGGAGGTGAAAAGACACAGCCAGCGCCAACGGCGCCGGCGGCGGGTGTGACGCCATAACGAGCATTGCCACGAACCATGCTAGCTTCCGTGGAGGGGGCCGGGTCCGTTGATTTAGCGCTGTTGAAGAGCATCGTCGAGCTGAGTTGCGCGATGTTGGCGATGGCGGAGAAAGGGGACTGGGATACCTTGGCGGAACAGGAAAAAGAGCGACAGAAACGCATTGACCAATTCTTTTCAAAAAATCCAACCACCGACCAAGTTCCCTTCGTAGCCGAAGGCATTAAAAAAATACTACAAATAGACCGAGCAACGGTTGCGCTCGGTGAAGCGGGCCGACAACACGCCGCGGATGCCCTCAATAAAATGACCCAAGGTAAACGGGCGCTGAGAGCCTATAGTTCAACCGCCTAGGTTTAGACTAGCTTTTCCCTTCTCCGTGATCCGCGCTACAACGCATATCAAATGATTAATTTAGGATAATTGCCACCTCGTTTTGGCGCGTGGTATCGCTTGGGTTACGGCATACCGGGCTGGCGCTTACCTAAATCCTTTTTTTACGTTTAACAATCAATGGGCGCGGCTAGAAATTGCGGTAATTGATGGCGACGAGCGTTGCCGAGCTATTTCACTGCTTGACGTATTGATGATTCTTAGTTCTACTTCTAGTATGAGTGATAATGACGTTACATGCCCATGACTGATTTCGGCCACGAACCCGCCGGAATCGGCGTGGCCTACGAAGACACCTTACCGCTGTCTTGGGTATCTTTACAGTCTGAACCGGATGATTCGCAATACGTTCGCATAGAAACAATTAATACTGAGATGCTGCGTATGTTAGCGGCGATGGATGAGGGGCATAATGATGGGGGGGAAGATCAACTACACGCTCCTGAGTTACAGCGTATCGAGTCTAAGCTGAACCTTGTTCTTGAATTGGTGAGTCATCTTTTCTCGCAGCACGTGGCACTGCCCGAGCGGGTTGTTACGAGATTATGCGGAGAACATATTGAGTGGCACGGTGCTGAAGCACCAGACGAGGGAAGTTTGGTCAAAGTGGAGGTCTACTTGAGCGACAAATATCCCCGACCGTTGATATTACCTAGCCGCGTGGCCAATGTCCAACCTTCGCAAGGAGGGTACGCCATTAGAGCCGCGTTTTTGGCAATGAGTGACTCTGTCCAAGATCATTTGGATAAGTTTATTTTCAAACAGCATCGGCGATTGGTTGCCCATAAGCGGCGGGCCCATTCCGATCATGGTGGCTAGTCTGCGTGTCTCACCAGGTCCGGTCGCTCTCGCTTGGTCTTTTCCTGATGTCGGCCATCCATGGCCTATCCCCTTCGGGCGTGCTATGCACGTCCAATTCTATTCCCGATAGAATTGTCCGGAAAGACGTTTCTAGAGTCACGCAGGAGCAATTAACGAGGGGCCGAGAGCCGTCATCATTATTTGCCCTTCCTGGCGAGAAACGCCGGCTAGTCGCGCACTGTGGTTGCTCTTGCCGTCCTTTTCGCGCCACTACGAGGCGTGTGTTTTTCACGGCCGATGACGAAATTTTGACATCGGCGCTAGGAAATGATTAACTTTTAAACGATTTTCGAAATATGCATCGTTGAATTTACTTATTCTCACTAGGTATTGTTCCCAATAACGCAGTCTTGGGTATCTAGAGCGCGTAGAGCGCAATTGTGTTGTACTTAATTCGGGATTTTCATTGCCGCAAGGTATATATGCTTGGAAATACTAAACTGCGAATGGTGATTCGCTTCCAAAAAGGGGTTTACCGCAGTGCTTGGTCAACCAGCCAGTGGAACTTTTTCCATAATGCAAATGGATAATTTTACGCCCCGAGGGTTTAGAGCTTGACTATGCTCGCATCGGACGTCGTAGTTATAGATGCTGATGAACGACGGCGGGAGCAGATCAAAGCCGTGCTCGAGTTCATCGATAGCGACGCTATCCATCTTTACGGCTGCGCGGACTGGCACGCCATATTGGAAAAACACGAGCGGGTGCAGGCGGTCCTGTTGGGTCACTGCGATAATATGGACGCGCTGTTATCGGTTTTTAAAGAGATAAAAAGTACAGCGCCGCGAGTGCCAATCATTCTGTTAGGGGATTCGGGCGAGCATGACGGCTATCCGGACGAGGTCAAAAGAGGGATCCTCTCTCACTTGGACTGGCCTATAAAGTATAGGCAGCTCACCAGCGCGCTGCAGCAAGCACAAATTTATCGTGACAGCCATGGAGAGCGAGTTGTTGAACCGCAAAAGCGATCACCGGAGCTATTTCGTAATCTCGTGGGGAACAGCCGCAGTATAGGGAAGGTCCGTACGCTTATCCAGCAAGTGGCCAGTACCGATGCGAACGTCCTTATTCTGGGTGAATCGGGCACCGGCAAAGAGGTTGTTGCACGTAACGTTCATTATTATTCCACGCGTCGGGATAAGGCTTTTGTGCCGATAAATTGCGGCGCCATACCGCCCGATCTCCTCGAAAGCGAGCTTTTTGGTCACGAAAAGGGCGCATTTACCGGTGCGATCAGCGCGCGCAGAGGACGCTTTGAGCTCGCTGAAGGGGGAACGCTCTTTTTGGACGAAATTGGAGACATGAGCCTCCACATGCAAGTCAAGCTGTTACGCGTGCTGCAAGAACGTACTTTTGAGCGCGTCGGGAGTAATACCACCATTAGTGCCGATGTGCGCATTATCGCCGCGACGCATCGTAACTTGGAAGAAGCCATTAAGGACGGGCGATTTCGGGAAGATCTTTTTTATCGCCTTAATGTATTTCCTATCGAAATGCCGCCATTGCGGGAGCGGGGGGAGGATATCCCTTTGCTGGTTAACGAATTGATTACCCGCTTAGAGCACGAAAAGCGAGGCTCGACACGATTAACGCCGGCGGCCGTGATGGCGCTGACCCAGTTCCACTGGCCAGGTAACGTGAGGGAACTGGCCAACCTAATTGAGCGTTTAGTCATTATGTACCCTTTCGGTGTTGTCGACGTTCAAGATTTACCGGAGAAATTCCGCGTCGACGCCAGCAATCTTCCGACGACAACGATAGCGGTTTCCGAGCCGTCCCCGACGCCACCAACGGATTATTCGACCGCGCCGCGCCTTCCTCGAGAAGGAATTGATTTAAAAGAGCATTTAAGTAAGCTGGAATACAACTTAATTAAACAGGCTCTGGACGACGCCGGGGGTGTGGTGGCCCACGCGGCTCAGCGGCTGAAACTACGCCGGACGACACTGGTAGAAAAGTTACGCAAGTATGGCCTTCAGCGTACGGACGAAACGACGGAATCTTGACGTAAATCCCTTTCCCCTTCTTTAACCACCTGTTTTTAAATAAACACTTCCATCGGCATATTTCTTGCTGCTGTTGATTGGCAAGTTTAACACGCACGCGTTTTGCGCAGCGTCTTGGATCAACCACTCAGCATGGCAAGTGACTCGATGGCTAAACAGGAAAAACTACAAGCTCAGGAACTGGAGGGCGCATTTCACGCGTTTAACCAGGTCTCCGAACAGTTGGTTTTTGCCTACGGTGTTTTAGAAAACCGCGTCGCGACGCTTAATGAAGAACTCGCCGCCGCTCGCGGTGAGCGGTTAAAGCAGCTTGCGGAAAAGGAACGTCTAGCAAATCGCCTAGAGCGCTTGCTGACGGCTCTGCCGGGCGGGGTGGTCGTGCTTGACGGCGAAGGTATCGTTCAGGAATGCAATCCTGCCGCGCGCGCACTGCTGGGTACTCCGCTGCAAGGCGAGCATTGGAAGGTTATTGCGCGGCGGGCGTTTGAAAGCACTTCCGATGATGGTCTCGAAGTAACACTTGCGACCGGCCGACGGCTAAGTTTTTCAGTCAGCGCACTGGAAACGGAACCAGGCCAAATACTGCTGCTACAAGACGTTACGGAAACTCGGTTGTTACAGCAAGCCCTGGATCGTCATCGCCGTCTGTCCGCCATGGGTGAGATGATCGCCTCACTCGCCCATCAAATTCGCACCCCTCTGGCATCTGCGTTGTTGTATTCGTCAAATTTAGCGCGTTCGGAGATCGGCGAGGATGCGCGAGTAAAGTTTAGCGAAAAGGCGATCGCCCGTCTGCGACACCTCGAGTGCATGGTGAACGATATGCTCGTCTTCGCAAAAGGTGGCTCAATGACGGTCGATGAGGTAGAGATTACTTCCCTGGTGGACGAACTGCGGGTGCTACTTGACGCCGCGCTTAGTCAAAATAGGACTACGCTTAGCGTTAGTGGCTTAGTTGCCGGAGTTACGTTAGCCGGCAACAAGCAGGCGTTGCTCAATGCGTTCCAGAATATCGCAATTAATGCGGTTCAAGCAAGCGAACGTGGTACGGAGATACGCCTAAGTATCGAGAAACAAGACAAAAGCATTTTATTCGAATTCAACGACAACGGCCAAGGTATTCCAGCCGAAATTCAAGACAGAATTTTCGAACCTTTCTTTACAACGCGGTCCGCCGGTACGGGTTTAGGGCTAGCAGTAGTACGCGCGGTCATACTTAGTCATAACGGAGACCTAACCGTTCAGTCTACTCCAGGCGAAGGCACGACGTTTGCCGTGCGCCTGCCTGTAAGCACGACTAATGAACCCCTGCCCAGTGGTTTTTTTAAACCTGAGTCCATTGCTGGAAAACAGCGAAAAAAATGTATACACGGCCTGGCCGCCAAAGCAAAAAAATCGACTCGAGATATAGAGGTAGCATGATGGGCCGAGAGACAGTTTTAATCGTGGAAGATGATGCTTCGTTGAGAGAGGCACTGAGCGACACATTATCTTTGGCGGGTTATGAAGTTATGTCGGCGGCTAACGGTCAGGATGCGCTAAGTACTATAGAACAGACACCGGTTCGGCTGATCGTGAGTGACGTACAAATGGAGCCAATGGATGGTTACGAACTATTGCGGAACGTTAGGTCGCGACAGCCCAACACGCCTGTCGTATTGATTACCGCCTACGGCACAATCCAAAAAGCGGTCGAAGCCATGCGACACGGTGCCGCTGATTACCTGGTGAAACCCTTTGAGGCGGAAACCCTAGTCACTATGGTATCTCGCCATGCAGTGGCCGATACAAGCGGCGATGACTTGATCGCGGTTGATCCGCGAAGTCGTGAAACCGTAGCCTTGGCGCAGCGTGTCGCGACCACCGAAGCAACGGTGATGATTACCGGGGAAAGTGGTACTGGGAAAGAAGTCATCGCTCGCTTTATGCACAGTTGTTCTAAGCGCGCGGATGGACCTTTTGTTGCGATAAACTGCGCCGCCATTCCCGAAAATATGCTTGAGGCCGTCCTGTTTGGCTATGAAAAGGGCGCTTTTACAGGCGCCTACCAGTCTACGCCGGGAAAGTTTGAACAGGCGCAGGGTGGTACATTGCTACTCGATGAAGTCTCTGAAATGGACTTGGCTTTACAGGCCAAGCTGTTACGTGTGCTACAAGAGCGTGAAGTCGAGCGACTGGGTGGACGAAAAGTTATTCCGCTGGATGTGCGCGTCTTAGCAACATCCAACCGAAATCTCAAAAAACATGTGGCCGAGGGTAGTTTTAGGGAGGACTTGTATTATCGCTTGAACGTTTTTCCACTGAGTCTGCGTCCCCTTCGTGAACGGCCGGAAGACATTATTCCCCTGTCCAAAAGGCTTGTTGAACGACGCCGCCAGCCCGGTCAGTCATTACCGTCGCTGTCGAGCGAGGCCGAGCAACGCCTAAAAAAACACGGTTGGCCCGGCAACGTTCGTGAACTCGACAATGTTATACAACGCGCTTTGATTCTTATGCAGGGTGAGGAAATTACCGCCGACGCCATTCAATTTGAAACTGTCTGTAATATCCATGAAGGAAAAATTGAAATTCAGCCGGAACAATCGAGCAATCTGGAAGATGATTTAAAACTGCGGGAACAGCGGCTCATTATTGATGCGCTGAAAGAAGGTAACGGTAGTCGGAAGTTTGCCGCCGAAAAACTTGGGATTAGTCCCCGTACGTTACGTTATAAGCTAGCGCGGTTGCGCGAACTAGGTGTGGCGCTACCTTGTTGATAGAGAGGTTAAAAAATGAAAGGTCAATCCGTAGTTTGGTCCCTAGAAGAAGGTAGTGAACAATGAGTGACGTTGATATAAATCAAGTACTGTCTCAAATGCGAGCGCTAGCCGCGCAGGCGCAAACCAGCCCCGTCGGCACGCAAAGTGCCAACCCAGAAGGGGTGGATTTTTCGGCGCTTCTCAAGAACTCCATTGACCAAGTGAATAACGTGTCTAAAGAGGCAAGTCAGCTTGCCGAAGCCTTTGAGCTTGGCGATCCCAACGTCGACTTGACCCAAGTCATGGTGTCTCTGCAGAAGGCGAGTGTTTCATTTCAAGCGATGACCCAAGTTAGAAATAAACTCGTCAGTGCATACCAGGACATAATGAATATGCCCATATAGTCCGCATTTCTCACACCTAAGCTACTACGGCCGCCTAAGACAATGAACCTTCGACGCGTACTCCCTACGGGCTCCTCAGCGGACTGTCAAGTACGCCTTCGCCGCCCTCCAGATCGCTCTCGCCCTTCCTGGGCTACGCGAAGTAAGAACGTCCCTGTTCAAATCCGTGCGCGCCGAATCTTCAATGCCTTAGACGCCTTCGCGACGATCGGGTGTGAGAAATGCGTGCTAGATCTGTATATATCCCATCTTAAATGCGGAGTTACGAGTTAGTTATTAGGAGAAGCTCTACAAGGTACTTTTCCTACGAGAACAGTAGACATGGCGGAAAAACAAACAAACCAACTTTCATTAAGCGGCCAAGGTTTTGGTAGCCTTTCGGTCATGCGGCAAATGGGGATACTCATTGGCCTGGCGGCGAGCATCGCCATTGGTGGTGCCGTGGCGTTTTGGTCACAGACGCCTAATTATCGTAGCCTCTATACAGGGCTGGCCGACCGCGACGTAATGGAAGTGAGCGACGCGCTGCAAAAAGCAGGTATTCCGTTCGAGATCGAAGGCGCTGGTACGGTCAAGGTGCCTGGAGATCAGATTCATGATGCGAGAATAAAACTAGCCGCGCAAGGATTGCCCAATAGCAACAGTGGGGGTTTTGAGGTTTTGGATAAAAACCAAACCTTCGGTACCAGCCAGTTTATGGAAAAGGCTCGCTACCAAAGGGCTCTTGAAGGTGAACTGTCCCAAACGATTTCGAGCTTGAGAAATGTTGAAAGTGCGCGGCTGCACTTGGCAATACCGAAACAATCGGTATTTATCCGCAACCAAAAAAAGCCTAGCGCTTCGGTTCTCGTGAACCTGTATCCGGGGAGAAATCTCGATGAGGGCCAGGTAGCCGCCATTTCACATATGGTGGCCTCAAGCATCCCAAATCTGGATACGGAGCATGTTTCTATCGTCGATAATAAGGGGCGACTTCTTTCCTCACCTGACGCGACAGGTGAAATGGGGATGACTACCAGCCAGTTTTCTCACCGTAAACGTTTAGAGGATTATCTAACGAAACGTATCGAAGCGCTTATCACGCCCATCGTTGGTGTGGGCGGTGTGCGTGCCCAGGTGACCACGGATCTCGATTTCAGCATGACCGAACAAACTCAGGAACACTTCAATCCCGATTTGCCAGCGGTTCGTAGCGAGCAGACTATGGAAGAACAAATGGCAGGGGGACAAGGCGCCAGTGGCGTGCCCGGAGCGCTTACTAATCAACCGCCGGAAGGTGGTACGATTTCTGAAGACGGTGCGTCTGGAACCGGTCAAGGCGAAACCAAGAAGTCCAATCGTCGCGTTACGCGGAATTATGAACTTGACCGGACAATAAGTCACGTTAGGCTGCCCGCCGGAAGCGTTCGGAGATTGTCCGTGGCCGTTGTTGTGGACGACCGGCAGATTGTTGATGAAAACGGCGAGGGGTCGCGTCAACCTATACCGGAACAAGAGCTTGCTCACATCACAACACTCGTTAAGGAGGCCGTCGGCTTCAACGCACGACGTGGTGATACGGTCAGTGTTATCAATACCTCTTTTAATGTTCCAGCACCCGTAGAACCATTGCCCGAGCCGCCCATTTTCGAGCAACCGTGGGTTTGGAAAGCAGGCAAGATGGCTTTGGGTGCGCTGGCGGTTCTTTTCACGTACATCCTGGTGTTGCGTCCGGTTATGCGTAGTTTAGCCGAGAAAGGCGCGGCCTTGCCCCCTCCCGCACCACCGGTCGATGTGAGTCAACTGTCCCAGGAGCAATTGGCCTTGACGGGCGGTGGCGGACAAATACCGCAGCTTCCGAATCACTCATCCTACGATAACAACCTAAACGCAGCGCAAGGCATGGTTCAAGAAGATCCGAAGCGCGTTGCCCAATTAGTGAAACAGTGGGTTTCGGAGGATGGCTAGTTCTTCGGGTTATTCTGGCGTCGAACGAGCTGCTATTCTACTAATGAGTCTGGGAGAGAAATCGGCTGCCGAGGTATTAAAACAGTTGGGGCCAAAGGAAGTGCAGAAAGTAGGCTTGGCCATGGCGGGTATGAGCGCGGTATCTAAAGAACAAGTTGATTCGGTTTTAGGCGAGTTCATCGAGGCTGTCGACTCGCAGACAAATCTTGGAGTTGGTACGGAAGAGTATATTCGCACCGTCCTGATTGATGCGCTCGGGGAAGATAAGGCCGGTGGCATCATTGATCGAATTTTGATGGGCCATAACAGCAAAGGCCTCGAGGCGCTAAAATGGATGGACGCTCGGGCGGTCGCAGAAGTCATACGGCAAGAGCACCCGCAGATCGTCGCCATTGTTTTATCCTATTTAGACCCTGATCACGCCGCCGAAGTCATAGCGTTGCTCCCAGAACGAACACGTCCTGATGTCTTGATGCGGATTGCCAGTTTGGATGGCATACAACCCTCGGCGCTAATTGAATTGGACGAGATAATGGAAAAACAGTTCTCAAGCAACACCAACGTCAAGTCATCAAGCGTCGGAGGTACCAAAGCAGCGGCAGACATTCTTAATTTTCTGGATAGTTCCATAGAGGGCGAAGTTATGGACAGTATCAAGGAGGCCGATAGTGAATTAGGCCAAGTGATCGAGGACCATATGTTTGTCTTTGAGAACCTTTCCGAACTGGATGACCGCAGTATTCAGACGTTGTTGCGCGAAGTTTCCTCGGATTCGTTGTTACTGGCGATAAAGGGAGCAGACGAAGAGTTGAAGGACAAATTTCTCAGAAATATGTCGAAGCGAGCTGCCGAAATGCTTCAAGACGATCTTGAGGCAAAAGGCCCGGTGCGGCTCAGCGAGGTTGAAGCAGCGCAAAAGGAAATACTTGCAATTGCACGTCGCCTGGCAGAGTCCGGTGATATATCGCTAGGCGGTGGTGGTGGTGGTGGCGAAGAATTTATCTAAAATCATTTCGGGTAACGATACGGCGAACGTCGAGCGGTGGAGCATTCCGTCCGTGGAAGCGGGTGGGGCCTCATACGGCGGCAACAGCATGTTGACCGCCGGGAAGATAGAAGAAATCCAACGTCAAGCGCAACAAGAAGGATACGAAAACGGTTATCGGGAAGGATTGGCAAAAGCAGAGGTCGATATTCGCCAACACGTCGAGCGACTCACCCAAATTTTTCAAATTTTGCAAGCTCCGCTTAATCAGCTCGATGACACGGTTGAAGAAGAACTCGTAAGTTTGGCGATGGTTATCGCACGGCAAATCATACGGCGCGAGTTAAAAACTGATCCGACCCATGTTGTCGCCGTCGTTCGGGAAGCAGTGGCTAGCCTGCCTATGGCGTCGCGTACCGTACGTATACGATTGCATCCGGAAGATGCCGAATTGGTCCGTAAAGCACTGTCGGTAAGCGAGAGCGAACAGGGTTGGTACATCGTTGATGATCCCGTGATGACCCGAGGCGGGTGTCAAGTATTGACCGAAACCTCGCAAGTCGATGCCACCGTTGAAAAACGCTTGACGGCAATTGCCTCTCAACTGATGGGCGGAGAAAGGGACGGCGAATAGAGGAATTAGCCCGTCTTTCGCAATTCGAAACGCGAAGATCGCGAAGGGATTTGTTTTCTCGCGCAATTTTTGGAAGGCGAGGCATAGTTGCGCTATGTCCGACTGACAAAAATTGCGTGAGGACACAAAAAACAAACGAGGGCGCGGAGCGAACTGCGAAAGACGGGTTAAAGCCCATAACATTAACGTTGTAGTTATACGAGATCGCAATAATCATATGTCGAATACGACAGTCGACGTCAATCGAACGCCTACCTGGAAGGCTCGGGCGTGGAGATCATGGCCAGCTCGAACAACGTGATCCGCGGCGGTTTGACGCCGAAGCACGTTGACGTGCCGGAGCTTCTCGACAACGTGACTTTCGAGGGCGGGC
>CALZJI010000268.1 GCA_945787615.1 uncultured Chromatiaceae bacterium
AAAAATAATTATCCAACCTTGCTTGTCTTTTCACTCAGCTTCTGCGTTACGGCAAGTGTTACATATTTCAATATGCGCCACTTGCCGCGCCTTGAATCTGAGCAACAATCCGGCGCAATTTCGGACAATTATTTCTTTCCGCGGTCCTTATATCCGCATGCCCGTTGGCCAGAGCATACAACAAGCAGGCGTTATCCACGCAGCCGATAGAATAAAGTATTGGCTTGGTTGTTTGCGAGTATTCATACCGCGTAAGCCGCCCAATCCGGGAAAATCTCTTCTATGAAGTCGCCCAGCGGGGCCGGAGCGACGTCCGTGGCTGCTCCGCCGAGCGCTGCGAGGTGGTTTATCGACGACGCGTGTAGCGGTGTTTCACTCCGACGGGGAACCACTCCGGGTCGCCGGTGGGTGTGAGTTGGACATCGGGTGTTTGATTTCCCGAAGGTACGTAGTTTGCGAATTCGCTGTTCAACCGGAGTAACTGTTCTTTAATCGACGCCGCAATGGCGCTACGTCGTTCTTCACTTGCGGTGGTGCTGGGCGACAGTTCTACGACGACGTGAAGGCACTCGTCATGGTTTTCCGTCTCGGTCACCTGGAGTACAAACTTACCGGTTACCCAGTTGCGAATTATAGGTTGTTCAAGGCCCACGGTGACGTTCTCTGGATAGATATTGGCACCGTAATAGGAAACGGTGAAATCGGCACGGCCGAAGACATAAACAAAAGGTAGCGAATAGTAATGTTCCTTGTTGCGACCCGCTTGGAGGGTCTCCGTATCCCCCCCTGCATCGCGAACACAGGCGAGCATGTCGTCGTAGGAAAAGATTCCGCCCTTATCAGCGATATGATAGCGTACCAGCGGAGCGCCATTGTCTCCCGAAACGACCAGCGTGTTGTCGTGCAGTTCAAAGTAACGGCTGGTTGGGTCATATTGAACAAGGGTCGGAAGGTGCGACTCGCCGAAGACGGCGCGTGCCGCTTCGGGGCGATGAGCAAAGAAACGGCGTATAACAATACTTAATGGCGTTTCGTTGCCCAGTACGCCCGCGTCTGCGGTGCCGTACAGAGACGCGGTATCGTAGACGGGGTCTTTTGCCGCGACGCGTTCGCATACTATATCGCGCCATTCCTCGCTAAATACTTCGCCGGCGAAGACAAATTTTATGTAATAGCGGGACCAGTCCATGCCGCGCGCGATGCCTTGGTCGACAACGCCTTTTACGAACGGAGGATAACCCAATAGCACGACTTGCTGGTACGCGGGACCCAACGTCTCAACAACGCGAAAAATTTCTTCGGCGTTGTTGCCGGGTGTCACTACCGTTAGCGGGTAACCTTTCATCGCCAGGTGACGGCAACAGTCGGCCGTGAACATTCCTCCGACCCACGTTCCTAACGGAAAACATACGACGGCCAGCGTGTTTGATTGGTGAGCTTGGAAACTTTCGCGAAAGACGTGTTCGAAGCGGTAGGCGATGTCGAGTTCGTGTTTAAGGGTTCGCGGCCACGCGATGGGTAATCCCGTTGACCCTGAGGATACGGCGATCATATCGGTCTGTGCCAACTCGCCGCCACGACAGCGTTGGTTGAGTGGGTAGGCATGGACGTAATCTTGTTTGGTCATCAACGGTAAGTTTCGAAAGTCGCGCATCGTCCGGATGTCGGTCAGGTTGACACCGTGGCCGCGTAGGAAGGCCTGATAGGCCGGGACTTCCTGAGCGACTGCTTTGGCGAGTTCGACGGTATATGACTCGGTCGCGACGTGTTGATGTTGAGCAAGACGCGTCGCCAGGGGTGTTTTTATAAAGCGTTCTATCGCAAATAGGTTTTCTTCGTTTTGGTTCTTCATTCTCATTTGTTCTAACAGTTTACAGTCGTGTCGGCTACGTGGAGAGGGGGCCCGTTATCTAAGGGCTCGCGGAAACAAATAATCATCCAATTTTGCTTGTCTTTTGGCCCAGCTTCTGCGTTGTGGCAAGGGTTACATTAAGGGATTATGCGCCCCTTGCCGCGCCTTGAATCTGAGCCAAAATCCGGCGCAATCTTTGGAAATTATTATTTTCCGCCCTAAAGAGTGCAATGTTGGAAATAAACCTACTACGCAGCTGGAATATCTGCGGATTATCATTGCTCGCGAGATCATAGATATGGGCTAGCATACCCGTGTAGGTTGACCGTGACATTATTAACGATGCCAACACTGACGTCTTTCTCGTTAAGCTCTCGCGTACGATAGCTTAACGCAATTTCCCACGACTACGTATTGTTTTGCCAGGATTGCTCATTACCGCCGTAACCGGAATGCGGGTTGCCCGATTTGACGTCATTTACACTAACTTAGAATCGACTTTGATCAAGCAGTACGTCTATGAAGAGGGTGCCCGTCTACGAAATTTAGCCCGCATTTCTATGGCTTCTGTTTAACTAAAGACCGTAAGTCGGTTGTTTCTACTTTTAAACGGCCGTGCTCGAATTCGACGGGTGGCGGAGCGGCACCTGCAGATCGGTGCTTTGCTTCATTGCGGTTTTCGAGTAGAAACTACTACGCCATGATAAAATAGTCGTTTTTGAATCTATACCCGTGGCGATTGAGATTTAGGTGTTAGGGCCGCGGAAACAAATAATCATCCAATTTTGCTTGTCTTCTGGCCCAGCTTCTGTGTTGCGGCAAGGGTTACATAAAGGGATTATGCGCCCCTTGCCGCGCCTTGAATCTGAGCCAA
>CALZJI010000269.1 GCA_945787615.1 uncultured Chromatiaceae bacterium
ATTTCGTGGCAAGGCGAAATGACAAGTAATAGCCGGACTATTGCGAGGAGTTTCAACGCAGCCATGGAATGAAGAGGGCGTGCTATTGACACCTAAATCTCAAACGCCACGGGTATATACCAAGCAGAGTTGTCTTACCGTGCCGACCCCAAGGGGTTGCACGCTGCCTTCAAGGTTAACCGTTTCCGCGACAAAAAGGGGGAGGCAAGAAAGCCCCTGCTTTTTACTCTGTAAGGCAGGCCCCGCATCGTAGTGGTTCTCCTGTAGCCATCATACGCGATATTGATGTGGCCGTTGTCGGCTCAAGGGTCAGCGGCTTCGAATAGATACTTTTAAATTTGTAAGTGTGGTCCGAGCGTGGAAGAAAACGTCAAGACATTAGGCGATTATTTCGCTATTTTAAGACGCCGTAAGTGGCGAATCATAATTCCGGCCGTTGTTTTGGCGGTGGTGAGTGTCGTCGTGGCAGTCGCGCTACCCTCCGTGTACCGTTCCTCGGCAACCATTTTGATCGAAGAGCAGGAAATTCCCCAGGAGTTGGTTCGCTCGACGGTCACAAGTTACGCTGATCAGCGTATCCAGGTGATCAGTCAACGTGTGATGACGCGTTCTAATCTCGGGCGAATTATCGACGAATTTGGTTTGTATGCCGATGACCGCGAGCATAAAACGCGAGAAGAACTGGTTCAGGAGCTTGGAGAGAGCATCTCTCTCGATATGGTCAGTGCCGATGTCATCGACCCGCGTAGTGGTCGCCCACGCCAGGCTACCATCGCCTTTACGTTGTCTTTCGATTCCACTAATCCTCGAGTCGCTCAACGAGTCACCAACGAGCTGGCGTCGCTTTTTTTGAACGAAAACATCAAGACTCGCCGAGAGCAAGCGGCCGAAGCGCTTGACTTTTTTGTCGACGAGGCGCGCCGGTTGAGTCAGCAGGTTTCGGAGCTCGAAGTTCAGTTGGCTGAGTTTAAGCAACAAAATGCTGGGCGGTTGCCCGAGCAAGCGTCGCTTAATCTGCAGCTCATGGAGCGAACCGAACGCGAGCTGGAAGAAGCGTTCCGCCGCATGCAGAGTTTGGGAGAACGCAAGATTTTCCTAGAATCGGAGCTTAGCCAAACTTCGCCTTATCAACTCGCTTTCGATGCAGTGGGAAATCGAGTGCCGTCAGCGGAAGAAAAACTGCGCGTTTTAAAGAGCGAGTACATTAGCGCACAAAGTCTCTACAACCAACACCATCCGGACCTGGTGCGAATGCGGCGAGAAATTGCGGCCTTGGAGAACGAAGTAACGGCGGCAGGGGACGACCAGGCGGGAGTGCTGAAACTTACTCTTGAGCAACGACAAGCCGAATATCAATCCGCTCTAAAACAGTACTCCGCTGGTCATCCTGACGTCATCAAGCTCAAACATGCGGTGGATCAGTTAAAAACATCGCTTACGGAGATGTCTTCGGCCAATGGCTCAATGCCGACGAATTCGATACATAGCCACCCTGACAACCCGGTCTTTATTACCTTGAAAGCCCAACTGCAAGCAGTTGAGACCGAGCTCGTATCGGTTCAGAGTCAGACGCAAACGCTTAAAACTAAGCTCGCAGATTATGAATCACGGTTACTGGCGGCGCCTGAAGTTGAACGAGCATACCGCTCGCTTACCCGCGATTATGAGAGCGCTCATCAGAAGTACCAAGAAATTAAGGCGAAACAAATGGAAGCCCAAGTGGCGCAAGCGTTAGAACGCGAAGCGAAGGCGGAGCGTTTTACCCTTTTGGAGCCGCCCCAGTTACCCGAGGAGCCCATAAAACCAAACCGACCTGCCATATTATTTCTTGGTTTCGTATTTGCGATGGGTGGTGGGCTTGGCATTGCCGCGGTGGGCGAGAGCGTTGACCGCTCCGTACGGGGCGCTCGCGCTGTCACCGCGCTATTAAACCAGGCACCATTAGGCGTTATCCCGATTATTGAAAATGAAGACGATCGGCGTCGCCGCCGTTTTCGCGTTGCGTCGGTTTTCGCGGTGCTAGTTATTAGCGCAGCGATTGGTCTGGTCGCGATTCATAACCTATGGATGCCGCTGGATGTTGCGTGGTTCGCTCTTGAGAATAAACTTGGCATAAGGTAGGGAAAGTAGCCGCGTTTCCCCTCCTTTATGCTTTTTACTTGAAAAGAACAAATCGCCAGATACAGCATCGGTTGTAGAAAAAAAGACCCCAATTGACGAACGCCAATCGATCAACACAACTTGCCAAGTTTCGTTGTCAATCGTAACGGTTACAATTAGCCTGCTTTTCTCACGGTGCCCACGCGATTTTATCGCCGGACGCGGGTTACTTGCTCAAACCAGTTCATGCCAAGGACTCAGCGGCGACGTGTTATAGGTTTGAGTGCATATAAGTATAAGTGAAATAACTTACTCATCGTGATGATGGAAGGTTGAGAATTGTTAAATTTCACCAGGTTTCAAACTGGACCATTGACAGCCCGCACGGTATCCCCTAACTTGTTGCTATTAAAAGAGGTGTTCTAGGGTTTAGACACCGATAAACGCGTCTTGTAGAAGAATAGCAGACGTACAGAACCAAAAGCTTGAAAGTGGGTGGGGTCGGATAATAGTCACTCCGTAGTGGCGCCCCTAGTCTCCCGAAACGATCTCAATCGACATACAAAAACCGGTTTGGCTGTTGGCGCGCGAAAAGATTATATCGCGTTTCTGGATTGGCTGCAGTATCTTGCCTAGCGCGAACGGGGCTTGCCAATTCCTATACCGTGGGTTTTTGTATCTACATGTAGGAGTTGAAATACCAAGGTGGTGGTCCCGGCGTTGATTTTCAACTACGGTGCACTACCGAATGTTTAAAGCATGGCACTAACAAGAAGTGCTTATTTAACAAGGCGAGCGCGCAAGTGTCAGCATCGGGGGCAAGCGATGCTGTAGCGTGCGCAAAGAAAAACACTAAGGAGATGGAAATGAAGAAGAATAACACTGTCATAAAAGGCATCTTGCAAACGATTTTTGTCGCGGTCTTGATGTCATCGCACCAGGCTATGGCTGCAACGGTGAATCTTGACTTCGTAGGCGGCTGCCCTTCGCCGTGTACGGCTACCCCTGGTGGAAATGCGAGCACAAGTACGCTTGCTAACGTTTTAGGGATCAGCGAGTCGCTTATCACTGAGGTGGCTCACCTTGAAGGCGACGGAACTGACGACGGTTTTACCATTAACGGTATAGGTGAGACGTCGGGAACCGGTTCCGTGACTCTCGCCTCAGGTATTAACTATATCGCACTTAAGGCGTCTAATTGGTATGCGTTTTTCAATATTCAGAACGTCGCGAATCCCTTTGAATGGAGTACGGATCCGT
Source organism: uncultured Chromatiaceae bacterium (assembly GCA_945787615.1). Lineage (GTDB taxonomy): Bacteria > Pseudomonadota > Gammaproteobacteria > JAADHS01 > JAADHS01 > CALZJI01. The sequence continues at coordinate 3,361 of CALZJI010000269.1, forward strand.
CGATGTGGTCGCCTGTGGTTGGCAGCCTTATATGCCCCGCTGAAATCTGCGGTGCCGCGCGAGCATATACCCAAGACGATTTCATGTCCAATCCTAATAATGCTAACACGCTATCGAATGTCCGTGGCTTTCAAGTTGTACCAATCCCACCTGCGGTATTGCTGTTTGTTTCCGGCTTGATAGGTATGGTGGTGATTGGCCGCAGGAAGTTATCCGGTAACCGGGAACTCCCAATCAATAGCGTTGCGGCGTAGGATACAAAACGGCCGAGGGTGACGTGCTCATCCTCGGCTGGCGCCATTGGACTAAACCTAATGATATGCAGAATTATAATCAGAATCGATCAAAGACAGTGTACAGCGCGCCATACAGAAACAGTGTTCGGTGCATAGGTCGAGAGGTTAAGCGTGTACCCGTAGTCTTTAAGAAGATCGGGAAACGAATGCAGAAGAAAGGGGGAAGTGATGAAGTCAAAAGCTAGAAAGAACATGGTTACAATGGGGTGTGCCGCAAGCTTAAGCCTCTCCATTATGGGCGTTGGCGGTGCAGCAACGGCGGCCACCCTAACCTTTCCAGGTCAAGGTGATTTAGTGATCGACGGCGGTGACGTGGGAAAACTCGACGTGGGTGATATCTGGAGAAACGAGGAAGACTATGCGCCGAGCACGGTCTTCTCAGACACCTACAACTTTACGTTAGGCACTACGGCGATCGGCTTAGGCAGCACTCTATTGAACGTCCAATTGTTTAATCTCGAAAACATATCGAACCTCACGTGGACGTTACACGACGGCTTTAACGCAGCTGGTCCGCAACTGGACACTGGCGGGACCGGCATCAACCAAATCACGCTCGGTTTAGCCTCTGATGCCGATTACTCTTACGTGGTGACCGGGACGGTTTCCGGTTCGCTTCGAGGTGTTTATGAAATGACTATGACCGCTTTAGTGCCGATTCCGCCGGCCGTTCTTCTGTTCGGATCCGGATTAATAGGTTTGGCGGTTATTGCGAGGCGGAGGCAACAATCGAGCGGTACGGAGCAACAAGCATTGTCGAGCTAAACGACTAAGGGCCGCGGAAAATAATAATTATCCAAAGATTGCGCCGGATTTTTGCTCAGATTCAAGGCGCGGCAAGTGGCGCATATTGGAATATGCAACACTTGCCGAAACGCAGAAGCTGAGCGAAAAGGCA
>CALZJI010000270.1 GCA_945787615.1 uncultured Chromatiaceae bacterium
CCGCGGAAAATAATAATTATCCAAAGATTGCGCCGGATTTTTGCTCAGATTCAAGGCGCGGCAAGTGGCGCATATTGGAATATGCAACACTTGCCGTAACGCAGAAGCTGAGTAAAAAGACAAGCGAGGTTGGTAAATTATTTTTTTCCGTGGCCCTAAATGTGCGGCTTACGCTCTAGCGCCAGCGACCACCCTGGATTACGCCCGGCGCCACTGTAAGCGCCGCGATAGCGCCACTCACGCTTGCGGCCATTAAAATCGCGTTCAGCATCCAAGAAAGTCGGCCGCCTTTGGCGAGCACTTTCGTTCGCTTCCAATGTGTTCGGCTTTGGGAATAAATCCATCTTGCCCGCTCGGGCCATTGGTTGAGTAAGGTACTCAACTGCTGCACCGATGTTATCGGTAATATTGTCAATCTGCGCCCCACCAACGATGGGCGTAGGAGCAAAAACAGCGTTAGAGAAAATCCAATGCGTGTCTTTTTGATCCTCACCGCGAGACCTAACCGAAATGCCGACAGTAGCGGATAAAACCGTATTGCTGAAAATATCGATGTTTCGTGGCACGTCATTATGCGGGCGGATGCGAACGGCGTTGCCAAGACGGTTGACCAACACATTATTGTAGAGCGCAATATTCCCTTCCCCTTGAAACAGCGCCCCGTCGGGATTCTGGTAAAAGAAATTACCATAGACGAGATACGTATCGTCGAATCCTGGCCCAGTTAGGGGCCAATGCCCCACCAGTACATTAGGTCGTGCCAAAGGCCCGCTAGACCCACCGCGTTCTTTGCTGAATACATTGTGGCGAATTATGGTCACCGTCGGCTCCGTCGGCATGTTAGGAATTCGCGGACGCCGATTCTGGTGTTTGATCTGCAGGTTGTAGCCGATCGTATCGGCGATGAAATTGCCTTCGATCACACCACTTACGAACGGATCGCTACCATCAGAATTGCCAAAATACATCCCCGTACCGGCACCAAGAATAATGTTGTCGCGAACGACCCAATTCCACGCCGGACACTTCGTCGAAATGCCTGAGCGTTGCTGATCATGACCGTGTCCGCGAATGAGCAAATTTTCGATAGTAATATCGTGGGCCCAGTCGGACTGACCTTCGGCCCTGACGCCATCGACAGGCAAACCTTGGCCATCCAGTACCAAGTCACGAATTGTGACGTAGGCGGAATTAATGATACCGACGGTGTGATGTCCTCTGCGCGCCAGAAAAACAGGCGGCGTTTCAGGATCAGCAGCGGAGATGGTAATTGGTTTATTCGGTTCACCGCGGAGATGATGAATGGGCAAACCCCGCTGGTAACGGCCTGGCAATAACGCGAGCGTATCACCGCCAGTCAGCTGCCGGAGTAGCGGTCGATAATTACTGGGATTGACCTCAATTACACGGGCTTGGGCAATTGCGCTGCAAAAAAATAACGCGACCAATCCGATCCACACACGCTCCCAGTAGCCAGATCCTCCGGTTGTCACAGCCCCCCCCAATGTGACAAACATTTAACGCCATACTTCTCGTACTGACGCCACCTATCACCCAAAATGGAATTCTACATGGAATTCTACATGGAATTCTACGTGAAGTATTCTCGCTCTACGAGGCCACTTCAGCGGTAGGAATAAAAACGCCCGCTGCGAGACGATGAGCGCTGGTGATTCCATTAATACCTGTCGCTGGCGAATTGTTAATCTGCACAACAATCGATACTACATTTCGTACCGGCATTCGTCGCGTGGCCGCATACGGCCCGGTAGCTTTTTACGCGTGACTGCTCGCCTACTCCACGGCACAGGGATGTGCGGGAGCGGCCATTGGACAGGACGCCCAGGTGCCGCGCAGCACAGGGAAGTGCGAGAGC
>CALZJI010000271.1 GCA_945787615.1 uncultured Chromatiaceae bacterium
CACTTGGAGGATACCGGAAGACGTTAAACCTCACGCGAGGAATCATAGCGATAGCGCTTAGCGGGCTAGTGTTGTCGCTATTGACGGCACCGTCCCTCTCAGCCGTTTCTACTACTCCATACGAAGCCTGGGGTCTTGTGCAGTTACGCGCCGCCGCGCTCATGATTCTGAGCATAACGGGCTTGCGTTTCCTGTATTTGGTTATCCGCTTTAAGCCACGCCGACTTCAACCGGTTTTCGGTTACGTTTACGCAAGTGTGGGCTTGATTTTTATCTACGATACAGTTGTTTTCACAACATCAATATTTGATCCGACCGATGATGCGCTTTTCGCCTTACGAGGACTTATTGCGACAGCCGCAGCATTAGCGTTGATAGTTGGGTCAAGAAAAGGAGCCTGGTCAAGAAAGAACGTCTCTGTATCGCATTCAACGGCGTTCCACTTTGTGTTATTTCTCGTCATTATTGTCTATCTTAGCGCCGTCGCAGGCTTAACCTGGGTCGTGCGGTCCCACAACGGGGACTGGGCCGCGTTAGCGCAAGTCATCATCATCTTCGGCGCGATTGTTGTGTTCTCGACGTTTTTGTCATCGGAGCGATACCGAACACAGCTTAAGGTATTATTAAATAAGCATTTTTTCAATTACAAATACGACTACCGCGAGGAGTGGTTGCGCTTTATTCGCACGTTATCTCGCGGCGGACCCGGTGCTCACCTTCTCGAAACCGTAATCCAGGCGCTGGCTCAAATCGTGGGCTCGCGCGGCGGTCTGCTATGGCTTCGCTCAGACAACGGAACCTATGAGCTCGTTTCGCATATCGACATAGACCACCCCGCGCCGGGGCCAGAACCGCGCGAAAGTTCACTTGTGCAGTTTCTCACGACATGGCAATGGATCATCAACTTAGACGAATACCACCATGAACCTGAGCTTTATGAGACGTTACGGTTACCGACGTGGTTATTGTCTACCAAAACCGCGTGGCTTGTCGTCCCGTTAATGCAAGACGTGGAGTTACTTGGCTTCGTCGTTGTCGCACGGCCTGTTGCTCGCCACAAAATCAATTGGGAGGATCATGATCTATTGAAGACCGCCGGCAGGCAAGCCGCAACGCATTTGGCGCAACTCATGGCCGTCCAAGCGTTAGTGGAAGCGCGGGAATTCCAAGCGTTCAGTAAATTGTCCGCGTTTGTGATACA
>CALZJI010000272.1 GCA_945787615.1 uncultured Chromatiaceae bacterium
ACCGCTCTTTGTTCGTCCATGAACTCGCGGTATAAGTATGTCCCTATACAAAACCGCTCTTTGTTCGTCCCGCCTGGCCGCATTAGCTCTAAGGGCTCGCGAAAAAAATAACGTACGATTTTCGCATCCCGTCTTCGGGCCAACTTTGAACAATCCTTAATCGCAAAATCGTCGAATTAGCCGGGCTAGTCCTGCGGTTTTGCTCAATCGGATTGCCCAAATCTGACCCAAATCTGGGCGCGAAAAATACGAAGTTATTTCTTCGCGAGCCCTAAAGGTCAGTATTAGGAGGCGGGAGGCTTCCAAAAGCATGATGGTCATAGTCGCCTCTTGCCAAGATCAAGGCATAAATGAGGGCGGGTAGTGCGGGGGCCGCCCGTCCGTTAATCACCGTCAGCGGCGTGCCTTGAATTCCGTGAGTTTCCGCGTAAGCAATATCTTGCTGAAGTGCTTGTTCTGTAGATTTCTCACTGACGCACGATTCTAAAGTCTTTCTCTCAGCTTCGTTCGTCGCTGCAATGCTCCATAACAGCTCCACATTAAGTTCTTTCTGCTGTTCGAAAAATGCGCTGCGAGCGGGTTTTTCAGCTTCTGTGCCCGCTAAACA
>CALZJI010000273.1 GCA_945787615.1 uncultured Chromatiaceae bacterium
AGCTGTTCGCAGGTCACCGGCTTGACACGGCCCTCAGCCAGTTCGTCTTGTTCTAAAGCTTTGTGCCAAACTAATTCTTTTTCCTCGCTGGGCATGGCTGTTCTCCTACTGAGTCCTAACGGTATAAGACAGTTTCGTATATGTTTGATCCGGATTGTTATGGCGCCCGCCTGCATCATATGTAGTGTTGTTGGTCATACTGGAGTGTCTTTCGAAACATTGCTCGCTTTCTGCCCAGTATTAAGGGCCACGGAAAAAAATAATTATCCAACCTTGCGTGTCTTTTTGCTCAGTTTCTGCGTCACGGCAAATGTTGCATATTCCAATATGCGCCACTTGCCGCGCCTTGAATCTGAGCAATAATCCGGCGCAATCTTTGGATAATTATTATCTTCCGCAGCCCTAATTAAGCGACACACCACCGTATGCAATGCCCGTGAGATGGGCCACCTCGCGGTTCCATGTTGTCAGATCATCAATGCAAAACTGACCAAGACGATGGTGTCCGCAGGCGCGTGCCATCACTTGCATCAACTCCGTAGCGGCGCGGAAAAAGTTATTAAGAC
>CALZJI010000274.1 GCA_945787615.1 uncultured Chromatiaceae bacterium
AGCTGTTCGCAGGTCACCGGCTTGACACGGCCCTCAGCCAGTTCGTCTTGTTCTAAAGCTTTGTGCCAAACTAATTCTTTTTCCTCGCTGGGCATGGCTGTTCTCCTACTGAGTCCTAACGATATAAAGACAGTTTCGAATATGTTTGATCCGGATTGTTATGGCGCCCGCCTGCATCATATGTAGTGTTGTTGGTCATACTGGAGTGTCTTTCGAAACATTGCTCGCTTTCTGCCCGGTATTAATTAAGCGACACACCACCGTATGCAATGCCCGTGAGATGAGCCACCTCGCGGTTCCATGTTGTCAGATCATCAATGCAAAACTGACCAAGACGATGGTGTCCGCAGGCGCGTGCCATCACTTGCATCAACTCCGTAGCGGCGCGGAAAAAGTTATTAAGAC
>CALZJI010000275.1 GCA_945787615.1 uncultured Chromatiaceae bacterium
GCGCCTCCAGCAACGGTACGTTTAGCATTTTGGCGCGGATGCGCGCCCAGGCGAGATTGCGGGCGCCGCCGCCAACACTGAATACGCGGGTGGGGTAAGGCGCCCCCAGATGAGCCAAGAGTTGATAGCCCTGCGCTTCAATCCGAGCCATGCTTTCCAATATGCCTTGAAAAAAATGCACATCGCTGGTCGGACGCGGTGTGAGACGCGGCTGTAGGTTTGGATCACAGACAGGGAATCGCTCGCCAGGGGAGCAGAGGGGGTAATAATCCATGCCTGTCGGCTCATCGGGTTTAAGGTTTCCGGTCATCGTATCTATTTGCTTAGGCGTAAAAATCTGCCTAAGCACGGCGCCGCCGCTGTTAGAACCCCCGCCAACAAGCCACAGCTCGCCCAAAGGCTGGCTGTAGACGCCGTACTCCGGAGCAAAAACGGGCGTTTCAGATAATACTTTGAGCACTAAAGTCGAGCCCAATGAGGTCACTGCTTCGCCAGGCCTACAGGCGCCCGTGGCTATGAATGCGGCGGTACTGTCCGTCGTTCCGGCAATAATCCGCGTACCGGGTATCAACCCCGTTTCTTCGCTGGCGGCGTCGGTGACTTCCCCTAAATAGTCACCTGGTGTCAATACATGAGGCACTAAGCGCAGTTCAATCTCTAACGTCTTTAGCCACTCTGGCCATTGCTGCGCAATGGGGTCGTAGCCCATTTTTAAGCAATTGTTGGCATCGCTGACGCCCTGTTTGCCGCATAACTTACCGAGCAGCCAGTCCGCCTGATGGAGCGCGTAACCGGGCCGCTGTTGCCGATAGTGACGTTGGAGCCACATGAGCTTTGCAAGACTGGAGGAGGGGCCATGAGCGGCGCAGGATTTCGGCGCGACCTCGGCAATTAATTTCGCCTCGGCGGCGGCTCTCGCGTCGTTGTACATGAGTGCTGGGCCTAAAGGGGTACCGTGTCGATCGCTCAGTAACACGGTCCCTGAGGTGGCATCGACCGACACGGCTCTGACAGCCCCCGGGTTTAGGTCAACGAACAGCGCTTCTAACGCGGCCACTAAGGCGTTCCACCACACGCTGGGGTGTTGCTCTATGGAGGCACCGCGGCGTAACGGTTCCGGCATAATAACCGTTGCGCGACCGTGGATATTACCGGCTGAATCGATTGCAATCGCTCGACATCCCGAAGTGCCGACGTCAATGCCGACGAATAACGGCGCGTTGGTAGGCTTAAGCGATTGAAAAGCAGTCATATGCGGCGCTTCCGGTAAACGGCGTACTAGGGTAACGTCACGGTTTCCGGCGGGGTCCAGCTGGGTTTGCGGTGTTCTACGATTACGGTAGTGTAAATACCGCCACGGACGTTAAATTCAGCGGTTAAGCGCATGAAGCGGGGTTCGCAGCATTTAACTAAATCCTCTAATATTCGATTGGTTACGGCCTCGTGGAAGGCCCCTTCCTCGCGAAAAGACCACACATATAATTTCAGCGATTTCAACTCGACGCAGCGTTGTTCGGGTACATATTCCAGCTGCAGAGTGGCAAAATCGGGCTGGCCCGTTTTGGGACACAGACAGGTGAATTCGGGGATCCGAATTCGAATCGTATAGTCCCGTTCCGGCATGGGATTATCGAAGGTTTCCAATTCCTTACTGGGTTGGGTAGGCATATCTGTCAGTCTATGGTAGTTTTGTCGCTTCCTATTTTAAAGCGTGGGTTTCTCGAAAGCCAACCGGGGGTATTATTCTTAGATGCGCTTAGACAAAATTAAGCTTGTTGGATTTAAATCGTTCGTTGACCCCACCACCATTCACTTTCCCAGTAATCTGCTCGGTATCATCGGCCCCAATGGTTGTGGTAAATCCAATGTGATTGATGCCGTACGGTGGGTGATGGGGGAATCATCGGCGAAGCATTTACGCGGCGATTCCATGGCGGACGTAATTTTTAACGGATCCACGGGTCGTAAGCCGGTAGGGCAGGCCAGCATCGAGCTCGTGTTTGATAACAGCGCCGGTAAGCTCGGCGGGCAGTATGCGCAATATTCTGAGATCTCGATAAGACGGCTAGTCAGCCGTGACGGTCAATCCCACTACTTTCTTAACGGCGCGCGTTGTCGTCGGAAGGACATTACCGACATTTTTCTGGGTACGGGATTAGGTCCGCGAAGCTACGCCATTATCGAACAGGGCATGATTTCTCGTTTGATCGAAGCCAAACCGCAGGACTTAAGAATCTTCATCGAGGAAGCGGCGGGGATCTCAAAATATAAGGAGCGGCGACGGGAGACGGAGAGTCGAATCCGTAACACGCGAGACAATATCGACCGAATTAATGACTTAAGGGATGAGCTTGAAAAAAGGCTGACCACGCTTCAGCGTCAGGCGAGAGCGGCGGAGCGTTTCAAAGAATTAAAACAGGAAGAGCGGCTAACTAAGGCTCAGCTTCAAGCATTACGTTGGCAAGCCCTCAATTTAGAATCCGCCGAGCAAGAGAAACGTATCGTCCGCGAGGAAACGGCGCTGGAAGCCCAAATGGCCGAGCTGCGTAAAGTCGAAGCCGGTATGGAAAGTCAACGCGATCGACAGGTGGAAGCAAACGATCATTTCAATCAGATACAGGGCGAATACTATGCCGTAGGCGCTGAAATAGCGCGGCTTGAGCAAGCGATCCAACACGCTAAGGAGACTCGGCAACAGCACGAGCGGGAGCTCGGCGAAACCGAGGAAGCATGGAGCGAGGCACAGCGACACATTGAAAATGATCAACAGAAGATCGACAGCATCGAAACGTCTTTGGCGGAAGATGAGCAACAGCTTAGCGACGTACGGGAGCGCGAACAGGTTTCCAGCGCCGCGTTAGCCGAAAGCGAACAAGAAATGCACGCGTGGCAGCAGCGGTGGGATGAGTTTAATCATCGTGCTGCCGGCCAGGTCCGGACGGCGGAAGTGGAGCGGGCGCGCACGGAACATCTGGAACAACATGCGGAGCAGTTGCGGGCACGCCAGACGCAGTTGTTAGAAGAGCTGGAAACGTATTCTCCTCATACGCTCGAGGCGGAAATAGAATCACTTACCGATGACTTGGATCGGTACACGCGAAGAACCGAAGAGCTCGAACAACGCCTCGAGGAGAAACACGGGCAGATCGCGTCGAATAAGAACGAAATCAACATATTGGGCGAGCGTTTTCGCACGGAACAGGAAGCGCTACAACGCGCCCGGGAGCGATATGCTTCCCTCGACGCGTTACAGGAAGAGGCACTGGGTAAAAGTTCGGAAACGGTCAATGCTTGGTTGCACGCCAACGGACTTGGCGACGTAGCACGGCTCGCCGAAAAGATTAGCGTCGAGAGTGGCTGGGAGAGGGCTGTTGAGGCTGTTTTAGGTTTTCACCTCGAGGCGCTATGCGTCGATGATTTGAATCAGTTGTCTAGCCAGCTAAGCGATTTAACCGAAGGGCGTATTGCAGTTTTCGATCACTCTGTTGCGACAGCGGATCGAGAAAGCAATCCCTTGGGAACACCGCTTTTGGAAAAGGTTCGATCAACGTGGTCGTTAGTATCATTATTACGAGGCATTTACACGGCGGGCTCGTTGGACGAAGCGCTGGCCTTAAGGTCGCAATTAGACGCCGCCGAGTCAGTGATTACGCAGAGCGGCATCTGGGTGGGCAGCAATTGGTTGCGCGTGGAACGAGGAGTTAGCGTAGAAGGCGGTGTCTTGGCGCGGGAACAACTGCTCAAGGAGTTAGCCGGTAACATCGAACAAAGCACGGCTGCAATCGCGCATATTGACGAACAAATCGCGGAAACGCGGGGAACCATTCAAGAGAGGGAAGACGAGCGAGACCAATTGCAGGAACAGCGCAGCGATATCGCACGGCGTAGCGCCGAAATAAATGCCCAATTGAGCGGCAAGCAAGCGCGCCTGGAGAATGTGCGCAATCGCCAAACGCGGATTAACGCGGAAGTGGATGAACACCGTGCTCAAATGGACAAAGACAATACGGAAATTAAACGCTCACGGACCCGATTGCACGAGGCGCTAACCGCTACTGAAGGGCATGACATAGAAAGAGATGAGTTAATTAAACAACGAGACACTTATCGGTTAAGACTGGAGGAAACACGCAATCAAGCGAGGGATGATCGTGACGCATTCCATAAAATCGAATTACGCTGTCAGTCGATGCGCACGCAGCTTAGCGCGACACAAGAGAACTTGAATCGCACGGAACACCAACGTGCCCACTTGGGTCGTCGCCGCGAAGAGCTCTATCAGGCGCTATCCGGGGGCGAAGAGCCGATCTCGGTCATGGGTACGGAATTGGAACAGCAATTGGCGAACCGACTTGACGTGGAGTCTACGTTGGCGGACGCTCGGCGTGAGGTCGAATCGCTGGATCACAGTGTGCGAGAGCTGAACGGACAAAGGCATGCTGTAGAACAGCACGTGCAAAATATCCGCGCGGAACTGGATAAGCATCGTTTAGCGTGCCAGGAAATCAAAGTACGCAGTCAAACGGTGTTAGAGCAGATAGCCGAAGCCTCATTTCACGTTGACGCGCTGTTAGCCGACATGCCGCCCGAGGCTACGGAAGGGCAGTGGCACGAAAATCTTGAACGTATAGGGCGTTCTATTCAGCGCCTGGGGGCGATTAATTTAGCTGCCATTGATGAGTATGCGGAGCAACAGGAGCGAAAACAGTACCTCGATGCGCAATATGATGACCTGTCTGATGCGCTTAATACATTAGAGACCGCAATTCAGAAAATCGACAAGGAAACCCGTAACCGATTTAAGGACACCTACGACAAAGTCAATACGGGGTTACAAGAAAAATTTCCCCGCTTATTCGGTGGCGGTCATGCGTACCTGGACCTGACTGGTGATGATCTATTGGAAACAGGGGTGACGGTGATGGCCCGGCCCCCCGGAAAGCGTAATAGTACGATTCACTTGTTATCGGGGGGTGAGAAAGCGCTGACCGCTGTGGCAATGGTGTTTGCTATATTTGAGCTCAACCCCTCTCCTTTCTGTATGTTGGATGAGGTGGATGCGCCGTTGGACGATGCCAACGTGGGTCGCTTCTGCGACTTGGTCAAATCAATGTCTGAGCACGTTCAGTTCATCTTCATAACCCATAATAAGATCACCATGGAAATAGCACACCAACTCACGGGTGTGACCATGAATGAACCGGGGGTATCCAGGTTAGTTGCCGTAGACATTGACGAAGCCGTGGAGTTGGCTGTCGCATCTTAGCGACAGCGTCGATGGTTGCGGCAATGAAGTTTGTGCCAACGAAGAGTTCGTTATAAACTTCGCAGTTAATTACGGCGGTTTTGTTTTAAGCGGGTTTGGTTTCGCGAAAGTAGTGGCTGCCCACCGACGGGTAGTGTAACGTGATGAGAGGCGAGACACACCGCGCGGGCGCGGGACCTGGGTAGCTTGAGTTGCCGCTGGACGAAAGCGTTTTTAAACTCGCCATGATGCTAAACGCTTACACGTGGTCATTGCATTGGCGAGATAGACCCGGGACGGAAGCATAGGCGTAAATTGGCTGCAGCAGAGGGTGGTGGAGCTGATATGGAGTTTACAGATCTGATTAGTTCGGAAACGGTTCAATTGACTGTTGTTCCGGGGATACTCGTCGTGCTCGTGCTCTTTTTCTGGTTTAGGCGCAGTGGGCCGCGGGCGCGGAAAATGAAGAATGGCCAATTCGGGCGTGCCGCCAACTCCCGCCACGACAATTTAGAGTTCCTAGTGGGCCCCGACGGCGCTGATGTGTATCTGGGGCGTAGCCATGAGTTGGATCAACTAGGAGACGAGATTCTTGCGGAGGATCGAGAGGCGTTGGCCGCCGGCGAACCCGTTCCGCGCAAGGCGCACGAGGCGCCTGAGCCTGTGGATGCGTTCGCGCAGGTCGAGAAGGCGCCGAGAGCGGATTCGGAGGAACAGCAGCAGGTGTTAGAGCACCTTGATACACGTGTCGATGGCAGCGATAAGGAAGAGCGACCATCAGCCAGTGGGGCGAGCGCCGAAGAATTAAAAAATGGATTGATGCTAGTCTTAAATGTGGTGAGCAAAGGCCGGCCGTTGCGCGGATCCGCGATCCTGAAGGCGATCACATCCACCGGGTTGACGTACGGTCCTATGGGCATTTTTCATTATTACTCACCGACTCGGCCAGCCAAGCAGCCCCTATTCAGTGTAGCCAACATGATGGAGCCTGGTAGCTTCAATCTCAATAACATGGAGGAGGTGTCAACCCTCGGCCTCATCTTGTTCGCCAACGTCGCACGGCCTGAGGAAGGAAGCGAAACATTTACCGCCATGCTTGAGACGGCGAAGAGACTTGCAGATTTGCTGGGCGCGACCGTGTGCGATGAACGGCGCGGCACATTGAGCAAGCAAGGCATCGAGCATATTCAGGGGCAAATCCAGGAACACCAACGCCGTTCGCGATTGGAGCATGCCGCCCACGCATGACAGCAGTCGCAAGACGCCTCGCCGAGCTTCGCGGCGAGATTAATTATCACAATTACCGCTATTATGTTCTCGACGATCCGCTCATCTCGGATGCGGAGTATGACAGGCTGCTGCGCCAACTTCAGAAGCTTGAGGAAGCCCATCCCGATCTCATCACTCCTGATTCGCCGACCCAACGGGTGGGCGCCGCGCCGTTAAAGGAATTTGGGGAGGTACACCACACGCTGCCCATGCTGTCGTTGGGAAACGCGTTCGACGAAGGCGATGTGGCAGATTTCGAGCGACGTACCAAGGAACGGTTAGGGGTGGCGGAAGTGGTGTACGTGGCTGAGCCCAAGTTGGACGGGTTATCGTTAAGCCTACGTTACGAACGCGGAATATTAGCCCGCGCAGCCACCCGCGGCGACGGAACCACAGGTGAGGACATCACTTCCAACGCCCGCACCATTAAGACCATACCCCTTCATTTGCTCGGCAAAGGGTGGCCGAGCGTACTGGAGGTTCGCGGCGAAGTCGTGATTCGTAAAAAAGATTTCGAGCAGTTAAACACAGACCGTTTGGCGCAAGGCGATAAGGCTTTCGCTAATCCACGTAACGCCGCCGCTGGCAGCGTACGGCAGCTCGATCCTCGCGTCACCGCGTCCAGATCCCTAAGTTTTTTTCCTTGGGGTTTAGGTGACGTGTCAGAGTCCGTTGCAACCACCCATTACGCGCAAATGGCCAAGCTTAAGCAATGGGGTTTTCGTATAAGTGAAGAGCTGCGTAAGGTGACGGGAGCCCCCGCGCTTTTGGACTATTATGCGGATCTTGGGCAACGGCGAGACGAATTACCGTTCGAAATTGACGGTGTGGTTTATAAGGTCGACAACCTGGATGACCAAAACGCCCTTGGTTTTACCGCCCGTGCGCCCCGCTGGGCTATTGCCCATAAATTCCCCGCTCATGAAGAGACGACGATCGTCGAACAAATCATTGCATCCGTTGGCCGAACGGGCGTCATTACGCCGGTCGCGAATCTAAAGCCTATCGAGGTAGCTGGGGTCATCGTGAGTCGCGCGACGTTACATAATCAGGATGAAGTGGAGCGCAAAGACGTGCGTAAAGGGGACACGGTCATTGTCCGTCGAGCCGGAGACGTTATACCTGAAGTTGTTGGCGTAATTAAGGAAAAGCGACATAAAGGGGCTCGCCGCTGGCATATGCCAAGCAACTGCCCGGTTTGTGGCTCTGAAGTGCAACGCTTAGCCAATGAAGCGGCACACCGTTGTATTGGCGGTTTGTACTGCTCCGCACAACGTATGGGCGCTATACAGCATTTCGCTTCTCGAGCGGCCATGGACATCGAAGGCGTGGGGGAGAAGCGGGTCAAACAGCTGGTGCAGACCGAATTGGTTAAAACGGTCGCGGATATCTACTTTCTCAAACGCGATCAATTAATGAGCTTGGAGCGCATGGGTGCCAAGTCTGCGGATAACTTACTTAGTGCCATAGAAAAATCAAAAAATACAACGTTTTCACGATTCCTGTACGCGCTAGGGATCGGGCAAGTTGGTGAGGTCACCGCCAAGCAGTTAGCGAGACGTTTTGGCGAACTTGACCTTCTAATGGCGGCCTCGGAGGACGAGCTTCAGGCCATCCAGGACGTGGGCCCGGTTGTTGCCCAAAGCATCGCCCACTTTTTCCAGCAAAGACATAATCGCGAAGTCATCCAACAGTTAACCGCCGCTGGTATACATTGGCCGCGAGAACATATCCCTGTTATAACATCAGAATATTCGGGTAAAACCTTCGTACTTACGGGAACCCTTGAGTCCATGACCCGCACCGAAGCGAAACAAGCAATAGAGGCAAAAGGTGCAAAAGTAAGCGGTAGCATCTCGAAGAAGACAGATTACGTTGTTGCCGGCGTCCAAGCCGGTTCTAAACTTAATACAGCAACGGAACTCGGCGTTGAAGTGGTCGACGAAGCGGCCTTTCGGGCGATGATCGGTTGCGATTAATTTCTACGTTGTTATTCGGCCAACCAACATAACGGTCGACCCGAGCTTGCTCGCAGTAATGCGGGCTCAACGTCCCTTGCCTCCCAACTCACTTCCTCATATAACAGATGGTTTTCTATCGCTTATCCACGACGAGCGCGATATCTGCCTTTTCTTGTCGTATTCACGGCGTAAGTGAATCCAAATGAGATTAACGCCTCACTTTCTTTAGAAAATTCCGCGTCGCTATAAAGAAATGCCTCGATTGCACCGACAAGAATAAAGGCATGGCGGATTAGTGCCATAAACCTTTGTTTATTTAATTATATTGACCTTTCATTGTGGAATGCGCAGTTTGATTGTCAACATGACACGCTATAGCGTGCGGTACGAGTAACCCGTCTACCGAGGCGATCGAATTTTGCCGGGGCCGAATGGTGAAAGTTAAACAGGTGACTTGGAACTCAGCTAGCCCGCATTTCTCACAGGGACGCGTGAAGATCGCGTTGGAGATTGGTTTCACAATGGGTATTCTGAGCGAGAGGAATACACGGTGTCTTTCCGAGCGAAGAAGATTCATTGTGGAACCAATAAACAAGCGCGATCGCGTGGATCCTGTGATAAATGCGGGCTGAAGACTGGCTTCCTCATCAGTCGCCGGGGAAGAAACGTGATTCGGGAAAAAGAAGTTGAGCGGGCGCGCAATGGTCTTAGCAAGGGAGCCATCTTAACGGGTTTCGACGCTAATGGTGAAATATTGTCGTTCAAATCTGGAGTAACGGGTTGGCTGCACAACCACACCGCGACGACTGCAGAATTATCCGAGGCGTGATTCCGTATGCAAGATTTGCACGCATTATTACAGCGACAGTTGGAGCAAAGCTTCGGTAGCGTCGAAGGTGTGCCTTCGCAGTGGACGTCGTTTATTCAGGCCATTAACGATGCCTACCATTCGTTTGACAACGACAAGGTGACGCTCGAGCGCTCTCTCGAAGTGAGTTCCAAAGAGCTTTTTCGAGCCAGCGCGGATATGCGCGCGCTCTTTGACGCATTACCCGATCTCTTTCTCCGCCTGGACAATGAAGATGTTGTCGTCGATTGTAAATCGGGAAGCGAAACCAGTTCGCACGTACCGCCGGACCTGGCGATAGGTAAGTCGATTTACGCTCTCCCGATAATCAGCGACGCTGATAGTCATCTTGGCGAAGCGCTTCGACGGGTAAGGACGTCGGAGTCTAAGGAGAGTATCGAGTACGAACTTTGTATCGCTAACCGCCAATATTATTATGAGGCCCGACTGTTACCACTGGGGCAGCAGCAGATCATCGTCATTATACGGGACATTACGGCGCGGAAACAGGCGGAACTGGAACTCCAGACCGTGGAACAACGCTTGCGCCGGCAAAATCAGGTCTTGGTTGAGCTAACTAAGAAGAAGACGTTAACGCAGGGCGACCTCGAAAGTGTCGCTAGGGAGATTACTGAGGCGGCGGCCGGTGCGTTGGATGTAGAACGCGCAAGTGTTTGGTTGTTTAATGATCAACATTCGAAAATTACCTGCGTGGATTTATTTGAGAACAGCGCCCACCGCCATTCATCTGGAGTTGAGTTACTCGCAAGCAATTATCCCGCGTATTTCGATTCGCTGGAGTCAGATCGTGTCATTGATGCAGCCGATGCCCAGCATGATACACGAACCAGTGAGTTCACCCAAAGTTATTTAGAGCCGTTGGGTATAAATTCGATGCTTGACGCGCCGATTCGTTTGGATGGGCGGTCCATCGGTGTGATTTGCCTTGAGCATACGGGCCCGATCAGGTTGTGGGCCATTGAGGAACAACATTTTGCAGGCTCCATGGCGGATCTTATTTCATTGGTCTTAGAAGTGCGAGCGCGTAAGAAGGCGCAATTGGCGTTGTCGGAAAGCGAAGACAAATTCCGAATTCTAGCCGAAACGACGAACAGCGCAATTTTTGTTTTTCAGGAGAGTTTCTTATACCTAAATCCTGCCATGGCGCAATTGACCGGCTACACGGAGCAAGAACTATTTCGACTAAATCTATTGGATATTGTTCACCCGGAATACAAGAGTCGGATTAGAGAGTTGATGGATATGCGACGCCGGGAAATAAAAGAACCCGTGCGTTTTGAAGTCAAGATAACAAGAAAAGGGGGTGAAGAGCTTTGGTTGTTGTTGACATCAGGTTTTATCTGTTATAGCGGTTTTCCGGCTAGTATTGCGACCGCGTTCGATATCACTGAGCGAAAAGCGGTCGAAGAGCAGCTCCTTCATCAGGCATTTCACGATAAGCTGACCGGTCTGCCGAATCGCGCGCTCTTTATGGATAGGCTTAAGCATGTATTCAACCATGCTAAGCGGCGGCGCGGGCCGACATTCGCCGTTCTTTTCCTGGATCTCGACCGGTTTAAAGTCATCAATGACAGCCTAGGCCACGAAGTAGGAGACGCTTTGCTTAAAGACATGGCTGGGCGTTTACGGAAAACGCTTCGGTTCACGGACACGATTGCACGGTTGGGGGGCGACGAGTTTACGATATTGTTAGAGAACGTTCGAGGCATTAGTAATGCAGTGAGTATCGCGGAGAAGATTCGGGACTCGTTGTCGTGTCCTCTGTCCGTGCAGGACCACGAAATGTTTATGACTGCCAGCATCGGCATCGCACTTTATGACGAATCCTATGAGCAGGCGGAATTCCTTCTCCGCGACGCGGATATCGCGATGTATCGGGCAAAAAGCAGCGGTAAAGCGTGTCATCAAGTGTTTAACTCGGCCATGCACGCAAAGGCATTCGAGCTCTTGCAGTTGGAGACAGACTTGCGGCACGCGATAGATCGCGATCAGCTCCAACTTAACTACCAGCCGATCGTTTCGTTAGAGACGGGGCGCGTGTTGGGTTTTGAGGCGCTGCTCCGTTGGTTCCATCACGAGCGCGATCTCATCTCTCCCATGGACTTTATACCTATCGCTGAGGAGACAGGTATTATTGTTAGTATTGGCAAATGGGTGATGAAAACGGCGTGTCAACAATTGCGTCGCTGGCAAGAAACGTACCCCGGCGATCAGGGGATCACCGTTAGTGTCAATGTGTCAGCAAAACAAATGGCTGTGGACAGTTTTGTCGATGATATTGGCCGCATTGTCGAAGAAACCAGAATAGATCCATCCGGGCTTAACATCGAACTGACCGAGACCATGCTGCTTGATAATCCTGAACGAGTCATAACGATTTTAGGACGATTAAGATCATTGGGGTTACGAATCCACGTGGATGACTTCGGAACAGGTTATTCTTCCTTAAGCTATCTCAATCGCTATCCGCTCGATGTGCTGAAAGTCGATCGGTCCTTCGTCAATATGTTGGGAACCAATGGTGAAAACTCCGAATTGGTTGATGCTATTGTTTCTCTTGCTCACAGCATGCGTATGAAGGTGACGGCAGAAGGCATCGAAACCATAGAACAAATGAAGTATCTGAAGTCGATAGGTTGTGAGGCTGCTCAGGGGTTCTATTTTTCGAAACCATTACCCACCGAACAGGCCGAGCAAATGATTTCCCAATCCCTCGATGTGCAGGCAATGTGTTGATTCAACGGTACTAGCGTTCGTTTCTCGCCCGTCCTGGCGAGAAATGCACACTAACCCGCTACCGTTAGCCGGCTCTTTCTACAAGATAGCCTACGCCGCGTATCGTTCTAATTAAATGGGAACCAAGTTTCTTGCGGATATGATGGATATGCACTTCAATAGTGTTGCTCTCGACCTCGTCGTTCCACGCATAAAGACTTGTCTCGAGCCGAGAACGGGAAAGTACCTTGCCTTCATTTTCCATCAGCATGTGTAAAATCGAAAACTCTCGACGGGTGAGGGTGACTTCGTGATTATTCCGTTTGACGCTATGAGATGAGGGGTCTAATTCCACAGTCCCACGTTTTATCGAGAGTGAGGAACGACCGTGGACGCGGCGTAGCAGGACGCGAACACGAGCGTACAGTTCGTTGAGATCAAACGGCTTGATCATGTAGTCGTCACCACCGCTATTCAGCGCGGTAATACGATCTTCTATACTGTCGCGTGCGGAAACGATTATAACCGGTACAGCATTGTCTTGGGCGCGTAGGTTCTTTAGGATTGTGATGCCGTCTCTATTGGGTATATTGAGATCAAGTATCACAATTTCATAATTCTCAGCGAAGAGCGCATGTTCGGCAGAAATGCCATCCCGTACCCAATCCACTGCGCAACCTTGTTGTTCGAGCCCTAGGTGTAAAGGATCACCGACTAAGTCATCATCTTCAACGAGCAACAATCTCATATTCAACGGTCCTACGGGACTACGGTCTAATGGACGGTAAGCGCACGTCTCTGTTGTTGAGGGTAAAAGGAGGCGGAACACGCGAACCGATAGTTTGGGGTCCGCCTATTGCCCA
>CALZJI010000276.1 GCA_945787615.1 uncultured Chromatiaceae bacterium
AATAAAGCCAGGGAGCTTGTATTCGATAACCTCTGCGGGTTTGATATGACTAAGCAAACCGTTGCTTGCTTGCGCAAAATGCCCAAGATTCCGATTCGTTTGGTAATACCAAAACGGAAACTGCCCTTTATTGGCCAAGTATTCCACTTGATTGACAAACTGACTGCGTAGGCTTCCCGCATCGACTTCTTGCAAGGCCACGATGTCGAAGTTGTTTGTGACCTCCGAGATACGATCAAGATTGCTGAAACTTTGAGGGTGAGGAAGAACGTGTTTCCAACTCTGCGTCAAATAATGGCGTAAGCGTGTGGATGCGACTGCAACCTGGATATTGTAGCTCAATAGCCGCAAGCGACTTCTGGCGCTGGTTTGTTTTTCTTCTTTGGTTGTGTCACCGCCAAGCGGCTCTGAAACGGTAGTCAACGTCATAATTGAAATACCATCTCACCGAGTCGTTCGGTCAGTTTAAGGTTCTCCGAGTAATCCACGGGGCAGTCGATGACGCTTAGGGTGTTATCTGCCAGTGCAGTTTTCAAGATCGGCAATAGTTCGGAGGCTTCGTGTACGCGGTAGCCTTTTGCGCCAAAAGACTCGGAGTATTTAACGAAGTCCGGATTATTAAACGTGACGTGGGAAGTTCTCCCGTAAATGGCCCGTTGTTTCCATTCGATTAAACCGTATCCGCCGTCGTTCCAGATTAAGACCACAAGCGCAAGATTTAAACGGAGCGCGGTCTCTATTTCTTGCGAGTTCATCATGAACCCGGCGTCTCCGGTAACGGCTACGACTTTTCGATGCGGCATCGCTAAGCGGGTTGCGATTGCGCCTGGCAGGCTAATCCCCATGCTGGCGAAACCGTTGGAAATGATACAGGTGTTAGGATGTTCACAACGAAACATACGAGCCATCCACATTTTGTGGGCGCCGACATCGCAAATAACCACGTCTTCTAGATCTAAGGCCGTGCGGAGATCCCATATGATCTTTTGTGGTTTAATCGGGCATTCTTGGTCGTCGCGATGCTGATTCATGTCTTCGATTAAAGCGTCGCGAAGGGGATGCAAATGCTGTCGCTGATGCGGTGTCGCCAGTTCGCCAATTCGTTCTAGACTGTGTTTCAAGTCGCCTACTACCCCAATCTCGATGCTGTAACAGGCATCGACTTCGGCGGGTGACATATCGATGTGAATAATAGTTCGATCGCGCGTTGGGTGCCACAGGCGCGGATGATACTCGACGAGGTCGTAACCGACGCAAATGATCACATCGGCTTCATCGAAGCCGCAGTTGACATAGTCGCGTGACTGTAAGCCAACACTGCCCAGCGCCATAGGGTGCCGAAACGGTAGAGCTCCTTTAGCCATAAACGTGTTGGTGATTGGTATATTAAGTTTCTCGGCAAAGTTAGCTAGTTGCTCGGTTGCGTTATTGCGGATTACGCCGTTGCCAGCAAGCATGATAGGTCTTCGTGCTTGGGAAATGAGTTCCGCAGCGCGTCTTACCGAGACCTCTGCCGGTTCCGGCGGTGTGGGTTGGCGTACCGGCAGCGGCTCCATGTCGATGGTCATATCCGCGATATTCTCCGGAAATTCCATGAAACAGGCACCCGTTTTTTCCGTTTGAGCCAGTTTGAATGATTTTCGAACAACCTCGGGAACGATATCCGGTGCCAACAACCTCGAAGAGTATTTGGTTATCGGTCGGAAGAGTTCTTCAAGATCCAGTACCTGATGAGATTCTTTGTGCAACCGATGTGTGTCGGCTTGCCCCGCAATGGCGACGAGCGGCGCATGGTCCATGTTAGCGTCGGCAACACCGGTCACTAAGTTGGTGGCCCCCGGTCCGAGGGTGGCCAGACACACGCCAGCTCTGCTCGTCATGCGACCGTATAGATCGGCCATGAATGCGGCGCCCTGTTCGTGGCGCGTTGTAACGAACCGGATGGGCGAACCCAAGAGGGCGTCCATCACGGCCAGATTTTCTTCGCCGGGTATGCCAAAAATATACTCAGTTTTTTCGTTTTCTAGGCATTTAACAAGGAGTTCAGCGGCGTTCATATGACATGCTTGAGGGGGATGAAATTAACTATCGGCAAGGCGCGCCGCAACGTGAACGGCGCCCCCAGTAAAATGCTCTTTCCTAACAAAAAAAGGCTTTGATTGGATTGTCTACTGCGTCGTTTCGTGTTCTTTTTGAGCAAGAAAATCGACGATGTTTATGATCTCGTTAAAACCGCAATTGCAGATATTCCCGTCGACACGGTATTTTCCGTTGACCACCATGCCTGGTGTACCTGTAATACCATAGCGGCGGCTCATCACTCGAGCGTGCTGAACTTTAGCTTTGACGCCGAAAGAGCGAAACGCGTTGATGAACTCGTCTTTGTCGACGCCATTTTCGGCGAAAAACTCAGCTAAAGATTCCTCAGAATCGAGTTTACGTTTATGCGCGTGGATGGCGGTGAACAAGGGCTTGTGAATCTCTTCAACGACGCCTAATGCCTCCGCAGCATAGAAAGCCTGTGCATGGATTGCCCAGTTCTCCCGAAAAATGGCGGGCAGGCGAACGTATTCGACATAGTCGGGCTTGCTCTCTAGCCATCGCTCGACGAACGGTTCAAACCGATGGCAGTGTGGGCAGCCGTACCAGAACAGTTCAACAACTTCGATTTTTTCCTTATTGGAAGTGGGTTGTTGAGGTACGATGATTTGATACGCGGCGCCTTCTTGGTAATTAGCCGAAAGCACGCCCGCCAGGGTCATCGTTGGGAAAATTAAAACACCTAACAATACGAACATTGCGTTTTTCATCTGTCACACCTAATTTTCTGAAATAATGAAGTTTTTATACTGTGTTTTAATTGCGGTTTTCCTTTAGGCTACGGCTTCACTCAATGGTTCCGCGACAGCTCCACGGGAAATGAGGGCGGGGTGGCATAGACCGATGACCAGCCCCAACGGCGCCTGTTGTTTCCGCCTCATGCGCTAAGGCTAAGCTACCAAGGCAATTTACTCAAGGTGCAGCTGTGAGGCTCGTACGCGATTTTTTAGCCTTTACCGCACTACTTTTGCTGGCTGTGGCGATTGGGGTGCGATACAGCATGGCCGCTCGCGGCCAAATAGCGGTTTTGGCTACAAGACGCTTCACATTGTTTCGTGGCCGACATTACAGGTGGCGCGATTTATGTTATAAAACTCTACTCAAGAGGAGGTTTATTATGGATTTAAAGAAGAATCTGACGAATTTATTAAACCAGCAGCATATATGCGAGTCGCTTACCGTAAAGGAAGTGGAAACGCTGCTCGATTACACGGAACTCGTGACGGCGGACAAGAACCAGATCATTGCCGACGTGGGCGAAATAGGTGATGCACTTTATTTCGTCATAAGTGGTGAGGCAGGCCTCATCTACGACGATAACGGAAGAGACATGGAAGTGGGCAGAATGAAGGAAGGCGAGCTGATGGGCGAGATGTCGTTTTTCGACCGCCAACCGCGGCTGCTACGCATGATTGCCCTAGAGGCTGATACGCAGATGTTGAAGTTGACGCGTCCAATGTACGAACGCCTTAGAGTGGAGCATTCTTATATCGCGGTAAATTTACTAGAGCATGCCATCATCAGTCTAGATCATTTGGTGCGTCGTGTCAGCGAGCAGGAAGCGAGTCTAACCCGTTACATGTTCGGCCCAGGGAAACGCTAATCAGCGACCGCCTCAGTTCGAAGTACGGGATCGCCACTTTGTTTCGGCAGTATGAATCCATTGTATAACCGTGCGGTCTTTCTTAAGGGGGTGGCAGAGTTGTCGCAGCTTCCCCCGGACGAAGGGTACGAAGTGGCATTTGTCGGCCGTTCCAACGTCGG